>JANYKE010000230.1 GCA_025361685.1 Eubacteriales bacterium
ATTCTGTAAAAAGGTTTCTTTTTTGCACCAATTCTTTTCAATCTGATTTTAACAGCCATTTACTTACCTCCAAAAAATTTTTTGTAAAAATATATTTGAACTTTTATCCGAATAGGTTAAAAGGGCAAATCCGACATTCCATACTTCCTTATCATCTTTTTATTCATCTTTCCCCCGCTGCCTGTTAGCATTTTGACCATCTTCTTCATCTCTTCAAACTCACGAATAACTTTGTTAACCTCGTGAACTTCGCAGCCGCTTCCGGAGGCAATTCTTTTTCTGCGACTCCCATTAATGATTGAGGGTTCCTCGCGTTCCTTAAGAGTCATTGACTGAATAATATATTCCGTTTTGAGAAATTTTTTATCATCAATGTTGGCACTCTCAAGTGCTTTAGAATTAAATCCCGGCATCATTGCCATAACCTGACTTAAGGGTCCCATGCTTTTTAGTTGCTGAAGTTGCTGCAAATAGTCGTTAAGCGTAAACCTTCCTTCACGCATACTTTCCTCAAACCGTTGAGCCTCTTTTTCGTCAACTGAACTTTGTGCCTTTTCAATAAGAGAAAGAACGTCGCCCATTCCCAATATACGAGAAGCCATCCTGTCAGGATAAAATGGTTCGATATCGCTTAATTTTTCACCCGAAGCCGCAAACTTAATTGGCTTGCCCGTTACAGATTTAACTGAAAGTGCTGCGCCGCCTCGAGTATCCCCATCAAGCTTGGTAATGATTACGCCATCGATTCCCGGCCTATCTGAAAAAGCAATAGCAACATTAACAGCATCTTGACCGGTCATTGCATCAACGATAAGCAAAATCTCCTGAGGCTTAGCCGCAGTTTTAATACTATTTAGCTCTTCCATGAGCTCATTGTCAACGTGTAATCGGCCGGCAGTATCAATAAAGATAACATCATTGCCATTCTTTTTAGCAAATTCGACTGAAGCTTTGGCAATTTTAACTGGTTCAAAACAATTTTCAATTGAAAAAACCGGAATATCAAGCTGTTTACCAAGTACCTGTAACTGCTTAACAGCAGCAGGTCTATATACGTCACACGCAACCAGCAAAGGCTTCTTGCTGTCTTTCCTTACCAGAGCCGCCAATTTGCCTGCTGTGGTGGTTTTGCCGGAGCCCTGTAAACCAACAAGCATAAATATTGATGGAGGCGTAGAAGCAAATGTAAGCTTGCTCTGTGAACCGCCGAGAAGATTGACAAGCTCTTCATTGACAATCTTAACAACTTGTTGCCCGGGCGTTAAACTCTCCAAAACGTCTTGTCCCAAAGCACGTTCAGATATTTTATTTACAAAATCTTTTACAACTTTATAGTTTACATCAGCCTCAAGTAATGCAAGTTTGATTTCGCGATTCATTTCTGAGAGAGCTTTTTCAGTAACTCTCCCCTGTCCGCGCATTTTTTTAATTGTATTCTGCAGCTTGTCAGCTAGATTTTCAAAAAGTGCCATTGTCAAATATCCTTCTCAATTTCTTCAAGTCTTACCATAAATCCTAATTTTGTCTCGTAATTCTCTAATGATTTATTGCCCTTCTTTATCGTGTCAAAAATACATTGGCGGCTGGTTTTCATATTCTCCGCTATCTCGGATATTGAATAATTATCCAAATAGTAGCAAATCATAACGTCAAATTGTTTTTTAGTAAGAAGCTTACCGTAAAGATCTATTAATGCGGCCATTCGTATTCTATTGGAAATATCTTCACCAAATGTATCTTTTATAGCAAATCACCTCAATAAAATAGTGTAAAGCATTTAAGCTTTACACTATTTTATATGAAATCTATTTAATTGTCAATGATTATTTTACCTTTCGGAAAAACACCTTATACCTTATGAGTTATGACTTATGGCTTATAGCGTAGGTATAGGTATAGGTATAGGAGTCGGCGTTGGGGTTGGCGAAGGCACAGTATAATTAAGTGACATAAGCATGATTTTACTGATCTCCGCTCGTGTGATGTTGTTCTTTGGTCGGAACTCAAAAGTTCCGCTTCCCGAGGGAGTTTCATAACCTTTAATAATCATCGAATCTACAAAGAAAGCAATTGGTGGTTTTGCATATGCTGCTATATCTGCAACATCAGCAAATGTCGATACTGCTATCTCTGCCGCCGCTTCATCAGGAATAATAATAGACTGGTATTTGACCATGGCTCTTGAAAGCAGCGTAACTGTGTCTTGTCGGGTAATGTTTTCACCTACACCGTATGTTCCGTCTCCTTTACCGCTAGTGAGTCCTTCTGCTTCAAGTGAACCAACATATGATGTGAACCATGCATTGACAGGACAATCAGTGAACGTAGATACTACCAAAGGATTATACACTCCATAAGCAACTGTAAGAATTTTCGCAAATTCTTGACGCTGCGTTGGATTGTCAGGTCTAAACGCGAATACTCCCGGCGATTCTTCATAGCCGCTCATAATACCCATTGCTGCAAGCGAATTTATATAAATTTCACCCCAATGTCCTTCAATGTCAATAAATGATGTTACGGGTGTTGGGGTTGGAGTAGGTGTCGAGGTAAGTACCGGTGACACAGTCGGTGTTGGTGTTGGTGTTG
>JANYKE010000034.1 GCA_025361685.1 Eubacteriales bacterium
CCACATAATCGCGCCGACCAATCCGGCCAAAACGACTTCAAGTGTAATGGCTTCGGGGGCAACGATACCTTTTGCAACTGTTGCGGCAACACTTATCGATACGAATGCACCCAAAAGATTAAGCAGTGCAGCACCAATAACAGCAACCTTTGGTGGGACTGCTTTTGTCGCAACGACAGTAGCAATTGCGTTGGCCGTATCATGAAACCCATTAGTAAAATCAAAAAGCAAAGCAACAACCACAACTATTACGAGAGTAATATCCATTATTTACCCGCCATTATTATTATTTTGTTTACATCACAATAAATTTCGCGAACACGTTTATCTGGAGTAAAATTACCGTACAAACTTGCAATACTTAAGTTATCATAAGTTAAGGTATAATTCAAGAATAATAAATAAAAATCATGAATATTTTTATGTTGCAGTGTACGGGTTCATAATGTGACAGGGGACGGTTCTCTGACACGAAAAAACAATCGAACTTCCGGAAGATTATGTGATATAATATTATTGTATTAAGTTATTTATTACATTTACTACAGGAGTGCTGCTCATGAAAAAGAAGTTCATTATTTTTATAATATTTTTCTGCATAATATCTCTCACATGTGTGGGGATTTTGATTTCAATATCATTTTCGCGAAGCAACGGTGATTCGAAAAACACCCCGGAAGCAACCGAACAAGTAACTGAATCGGCAACTGCCCCGGCAGCCGCGACTGCAACTGTTCCGGCAGCCGCGACGACAACCTCTGTTCCAAATCAAAACTTTGTGGCAAATAGTTCTATTCCTGTTCTCATATACCACTGTGTAGATGACAATGTATTCGGATTGAAAGACCTTTTTGTTTCCCCGAAAAATTTCGAAGCGCAAATGAATTATTTGAAAGATAACGGATACACGCCAATAACTTTCCAAGACCTCGGCAATCTCGGCAATTTTACAAAGCCGATTATAATCACACTCGATGACGGCTACATGGACAATTTTACAGAGGCATATCCTATTCTGAAAAAATTTAATTTCAAGGCAACGATATTTGTTATATCAGGAATGCTCGGGAAAAAAGATTATTTAACCATCGACCAGATAAAAGAAATGACCGACATTATTAATTTCCAAGGACACACGATTACACATCCCGATCTCAAGAAAATGCAGGTGCAAGATATTAATAAACTCCGAGATGAACTATCAAAATCCAAATCGGATATTGAGGCGATAACAGGCAAGCCCGTTAACGTTCTCGCATACCCCGCCGGAAGTTACAGCAATGGAGTTATCTCAGTTGCAAAAGAATATTACACTTTTGCGGTAACAACTAAACCGGGAATCTTCAAATACGGAACAGACAGCAATTATGAAATCAAACGCCTCCGCGTTAAAAGCACAACAACACTGGATCTGTTTATAAAAAATCTAGATGGCCTGTATTCATCGAAGTAAATGTCGATATACTATAATGACACTTCCCCTGTTAAGTCCCCTTTCAAAAAAACATTTTTTATGCTAATATTTGTTATAGTAAATAAATTCTGACTGTTTCTAGTCGCAAACAGAAAGGTAAATAAATATCATGGAAGAGATTTTAAAGTTTTTAACAGCAAATCCAACGTTTTATATGGCAATCATAAACGAAGGAAAGCCAAAGGTTACACCCAACGGGTTTTTTATGGAATTCGAAGAGAAACTGTATTTCGCGGTGAACGACAGCAAGCCGGCATACGAGCTGCTCAAAAAGAATCCGTATTTTGAGGTATGCGTCGCGTCAAAGGATAACGAATGGATAATTTTATCGGGTAAAGCGATATTTGATTTGAGAGATGAAGTTAAAGCACACGCTCACGAAGTCGATCATCACATTGACAATCTCGATAAACCGGGAGCACCAAATTTGACAGCATTTTATGTTGCCGAAGGGACATGCACATTTTACTCGCTCACCACGACCCCTCGCACTATTACATTATGATTCTAGTGGTTTTTGTAATATAATTACAGCATATGTTTTAACACTAATATTTTGTCAAAGAACTTTTGGAGTTCGAACGGCATGTTTAACCTAGTTTATATTGTTGTATGTTTTTAACCAATCGGATACCTTTTTTATTGTTTCAGGTTCGGCAGCAGGCGGCATGACTCCGCCCGATGATATCACAAGACCTCTATGGTGTGGCATTTGGTTTAGATCTTCTTCAATTTCGTTAATTATCGTTTTTGCATCCTTAGTCCACAACACACAATTCGTACCGCCAATCAAACACTTGTCAGGACACGCGCTTCTGCCTTCCTGAAGTCTGACATTTCCAACCGGCGGCGAAGTGAAAGCTTCAAACACAGAAGCATTAACCCTTGACAGGTCAGGCAAAATATCCTTAAGATGCCCGCACATATGGAGACCCAACATTTTACCGGATTGCTTAACTATATTGCCATACTCTTCAATATGATTAAAGCAGTATTTGTGATATTGTGCCGGAGAAATGATCGTGGTTGATGTATCTTCAACAAGATAAATAAGGTCGGCCGGTGTTGTCTCCGA
>JANYKE010000037.1 GCA_025361685.1 Eubacteriales bacterium
AAATGTTTCTGAAATGGATATTTACAGTGTCGACCTTGACCAAACAGTCAGCGTCACTGATAAAATAGATTTCCATCAGGTAATTGTTGATCTGAATAATTTTTCATTTACACAAAAGGAGATTTTAAGTGACGTTGAACTTCAAGGCGGAGCACTACTGTATAAAGTAACATTTTTTGATAATAGCAATGCACAATATGTCTATATTGAGGTATATGAATTTGGAATAGCATATAATGGAACGATTTATTATACCGATGGCACAGACAAAATGAGTTATATGTATTTTGATGAATATTTTGATGCGGCAATTGCGATTTCTTGAGCCGGTGGTGTATAATTAGGTGAAAACTGATATTGCATATAGAGGAGTGAGGACGATGAATTCTGAGCAAATTACGGACGATATTGTAAATTGGATAAATAATTATATAGAAGAAACAGGTGCAAAAGGTTTTGTTATAGGAGTTTCAGGTGGAAAAGACAGTGCAGTTACAACAGGACTGTTGTGTAGAGCGGTTGGCAAGGAAAATGTGTTTGGAGTTCTTATGCCTAACGGAGTGCAAAAGGATATACATGATAGTATATTGATATGCGAATATTTTGGCATTGAATATAAGATAGTGAATATCAAAGAGGCATATGATGCGATTTTAATGGCTACGGAAGTAAAAAAGAAAGCAACACTTACAAATATTCCGGCGAGACTTAGGATGACTGTTTTGTATGCTTATGCACAGGAATTTGATTATAGAGTTTGCGGCACCGGAAATGCGAGCGAAAAATATATTGGTTATTGTACAAAATGGGGAGATACGGCATGCGATATCAACTTGCTGGCAACCTTGCACACTGATGAAGTAATGTCAATCGGAGACTATCTAGGGATACCATACGAGATTGCTCATAAGACTCCCGAGGACGGGTTAAGCGGCAAGACGGATGAAGACAACATCGGTTTTTCTTACGAGGTTCTTAACAACTATATCAGAACCGGTTATTGTCCCGATACCGATATAAAAGCGAAGATCGATGCGATGCATAGTTGTGGGAGGCATAAATTTGAACCAATCAAAACATTTTCAAGAAAAAATTGAAAAGTTTGCGAAAGATGAAGGTGCATCAATAATTGGATTTTCATTTGTAGGCGACACCGCCGCCAGTGAATACATATCATGCTTACCATACGCAATTACGGTCGGTATAAAATTATTTGACAGAATCATTGACGAGATTGTTGATGTGCCAACATTTTCATATTTTAAGCATTACAGAAGTGTTAATGCGCTTTTAGATGAGATTGCATTAAAGATTGGATTATTTATCGAAAATGAAGGATACAAGGCATATCCCATTGCTGCATCGCAGACGATACCGAATATAGCAAATAGTTTGATGAATACACTGACCGGTATATTTCAGCATAAGACGGCAGCAGTAAAGTCAGGCTTGGGATATATTGGGAAAAATGCTCTATTTATCAGCAATGATTTTGGTCCGCGAGTTCGACTTGTAACAGTTCTGACAGATTTTAAGTTTGAGACCGAAAATTATTTGTGCGAATGCAAATGCAATAGTTGCAGGTTGTGCGTTGAAGCATGTCCTGCAATGGCAATTAAAGGTGCGACACCTTATAACGGAATTACGCGGGAGGATTTGATTGATGCAAGGGCATGTAGCGATTATATGAATAAGCATTTCAAAAATGTAGGGAGAGGTTCGGTATGTGGGATTTGCGTGAAGGTATGTCCTGCCGGACAGCGGTAAAAGGATGAGCCTAAAGATTGTTTTTGGAAGAGCCGGGACAGGAAAAACAAGTTGGTGCTTTGACACTATTAAGCACAGCATCGGGAGTATATTGCTTCTGGTGCCTGAGTCGATGTCGCATGAAACCGAGTTAAGAGCGGGGCATGAGTTTGGATTTATCTCATCTATTGGTGCTGACGTTATAACGTTTGAAAGATTGGCATATAGAGTTTTCAATGAGTTTGGCGGAGCAAAAGGACGATACATCACTCCTGCAACAAAAAATATTATTTTATCAAAAATACTAAAGAGTAGAAAGCAGGATTTGATACTTTTTTCCGGACTGATTGGCAAACCGGGTTTTATAAATGTAATTTCTGATTTAATTTCCGAAATGAAAAAAAACTTGGTCACTCCTGAAATGCTTGTTGATTTTGGCAAAGAAGCAGTTGAGCCGGAACTAAAGAAGAAACTGAATGATATTGGTATATTATATGGTGACTACGAAAGCTATCTTGAAAATATATATCTGGACAGCAATGATAATATTACTGTTCTTTCTAAAAAAATTAACGAGTATAAATATATGGAAAATGCAAAAATTTTTATTGATGGATTTTCCGGATTTACTTTACAAGAATATGAAGTAATAAAAGAATTGATGAAAATAGCAGAAGTAAGCGTGACTTTGGCATTCGATGAAATAAATAGCACTTCTGAAATATTTAAATCAACAATTGCAACATCAAAAAAACTTATTGATATTGCGCTAAAATGCAGTACTCAGATTTTTG
>JANYKE010000093.1 GCA_025361685.1 Eubacteriales bacterium
AAAATAGCATTGCTTGAAGATGCCTTAGGTGATCATGCATTCGGTGCGCTCATGCGAAAAACTGCATTCATTTCATTGCACAAAACCAGTCCCGCTGTGACGAAAATTAGGTTGGCAATACAATCGCTCAAAGCTACTGAAGCTGTGGCCGGCAAATCGACTTACACCCCGCAATATATTGTGCCACGAAATGCTCAGCCGCAGCAGATTAGACCACCGCTTGTTGATCTATCGCTTTAGCAACATATTGGGTGCAAAAGATTTTCTTCCGCGCTTTCAGCGCATCGTAACCACAGGTAAAATATAGAAAAAAAATCGTATCGCTGAAAACACGATAGAATGTCATCTGCTGAACACAACCCATTGACTCAGTCGGTCGCCTAGTGTATATTGGGTGCACATTGCATATTCACACAGAGGGCAAGAAATGAACAACCATGTCAACAACCTTGAAAGTTTCGATATATTTCAGAGCCATATGCATGTCGCCCGAAACGGTAATCCTAATAACCCCAACCGACCTACCCTGTATAAGGTTCCAATGTTGCATATTTATAACTATGCCGTTGCTCTTCCAATAAAGCTTGAATTTCAAAAGACTTTCGCTATCATAAATTTCTTGCTCTCTACCCGGATTGGCTTAGATAAAGCTGCGCTCGAAACAATCAAAACAACATTACAAGGTGTCTTTGAAAAGCCCTATACAACCTTAGATGCCCAAACATCCATCGATGTGGCACTCACCGGTATCACAAACCTTATCAAAGACCATAAAAATGAAGTGCTCTTCAAAGCACTCAAGCATAAAAAAGAACACTTAATTCTCATGCTCATTGCATTGCCCTGGTTTGATCTAAACGCAAAAAATACATCGCATGGGAACAGAACACCTTTAATGTATGCAGCAGAAAAAGGTTATCTTAAAACAGCCCGATTCTTGTTACAGAAAAATGTCAATATCGATGATAAAAAGAGTGACGGATTGACACCATTGATGTTTGCAGCATATAACAACCGCAAAGAGATTGTCGCGTTACTCTTGGAAAAAGGTGCCAATATCAATGATACAGACCATGATGGACGAACAGCATTGATGATCGCTACAGATAATGGACACCATGACATTGTAGATATTTTACAGGATGCCTCAAAAAAATCTGCTGCTGAAAATGTTAGGAAAAAACTGAAAATGGATGTGTAATTGACAATGACCTATCCTTACCTGAAGCAAATTGGATACTAAGGAATAGACTGGGCCAGCTGAATACAGGCCATTGACTTAGTCTGTTTCCTAATGTATATTGGGCATCAGTTGCATATCCACGCAGGGGCCGAGAAATGAACAACAATGTCACAAACCTTCAAAGGTTCGATATATTTCAAACGCATATGAATGTCGTCAGAAAAGAAAACGAGGCTGCTAAAAATATCAACCATAATAGCATCACCCCACCCACTCTAAACAAGAGTACGATGTTGATCATTTTCAATTATGCAGTTGCTCTCCCCACAAAACTTGAATTTCAAACTGCCTTCGATTTGATTGATTTCTTGCTATCTACACAGATTGGCTTAGATAAAACTGCTCTCGGAGCAATCCGACAGGTCTTTGAAAAACCCTATACCACCCCAGCAGCCCAATCATCCATCGATGCCGCATTAACCGGTATCACAGACCTCATCAAAGACCATAAAAAAGAAGTGGTTTTTACAATACTCCAGATTGCGAAAGAACACATGATTCTGATGCTGATGGCATTGCCCGGGATTGATCTCAATGCGAAAAATGAGTCGTCTGTGAACAAAACACCTTTAATGTATGCAGCAGAGAAAGGTTTTCTAAAAACAATCAGATTCTTGCTACAAAAAAATGTCCATATCAATAATAAAGACAATAATGGATGGACAGCATTGATACATGCTGCAAGTGCAGGGCACAATGACATTGTCGCATTACTCTTGGAAAAAGGCGCCGATATCAATGATAAAAACAGATATGGATGGACAGCATTGATACATGCTGCAAGTGCAGGGCACAATGAAGTTGTCGCATTACTCTTGGAAAAGGGTGCCAATGTTTATGATAAAGACTACTATACCGTCTCGACAGCCTTACTCTATGCTACATCTAACGGGCACAAAGACACAGTCGCATTACTTTTGAAAAATGGTGCCAATATCAATGATAAAGATCATCATGGATGTACCGCATTGATGCATGCCGCAGATAATGGGGAAAAAGACATTGTCGCATTACTCTTGGAAAAAGGTGCCAACATCAATCATAAAAACAATGATGAACAGACAGCATTGATGCTCGCTAAAGAATATGGACATCATGGCATTGTAGAGATTTTACAGAATGCATCTGAAAAATCTGCTGCAAATGTGAGAAAAAATTCG
>JANYKE010000097.1 GCA_025361685.1 Eubacteriales bacterium
CGAAGGTAGTGAATATGCTGCAGAAGCAGGAGGCGGAGCGGGTGCGGGAGTGACTGTGGTTTCATGGGTGCTGCCGCAGACAGAGGCTGCTAAAAAAGAGCAGGGTGCTGAGGCGTTGGTGCCAACTTTGCGTTGGATACTGACTAGAAAAGCGGGTACAGATTTTATGTACTCGATTGGAAAATATGTTTGTGAGATACTTAACAGTATTGGGATAGAAGCGGCAGTCCCCGTGTTAACCGAAGGTTATGGCGGGCAGACTTCAAAAAAATATGGATTTGCAAGCACCTGGTCTGAACGCCATGTCGCATACGCATGTGGGTTAGGAACATTCGGGCTTTCGGAAGGGCTTATAACTTCGGTTGGCAAAGCCGTTCGTATTGGTTCAATTGTTATTAATACGAAACTCGAAACAGTTGAGCGTCCTTACACGAGTCGCGATGCGTACTGTACATTTTATTTGGACGGCTCATGCAAAGCTTGTATCGCTCGTTGTCCGGCAGGTGCGATTACAGAAGCAGGACATGATAAAGTTAAGTGCGATAAATATAAGCAAGAAAACTTTGTTCCATATGTAATGGGAAAATACGGGATTAAATCTGCGACCTGCGGCATGTGTCAGACAAAGGTTCCCTGTACCTCACGCATTCCTGCTAAAGTGTTAGAAAAAAAATAAGTGCAAAATTATTAATGGACAAGTGCTAGAATAGTTAAAAAGAGTAAGTGCTAGAATAGCTAATGGATGAGTGCTAAAATTGTTAAAAGATAAGGGTAAAATTGTTAAGTGAGTAAGTTCTTGAATAGTAAATAGGGGTAAGTGTAAAATAGTTAGAAGAGTAGGTTCTAGAATAAACACAAGAGAGATATAAGAAAAATAATTAATAAGAGGGAATTAAAATGGGTATTAATGATTTGATTAATAAACGGCCGCGAAGAGAACTCAAGCCTGATGATCTCAAGCCTCCGGCTATCGCACATTTTTTCCAATTGCTGTTCAGAAAGATATTCAGTTTGGTGCAACTGAATATTCTGCATGTGCTGCTCAACTTTTTTGTTATTGGTTTTATTTATGTTTTCACTGAAGTATTTATGCAGCCGGGTATTATTGACATTATAACTGTTGCAACTCCTGTCGACCAAGATCTTGCTGCTGCAAATTATATTGCAAAATTCTTTTTGTGTTTATTTTTCTTCTGTGTCCCAGTTATATGCTTCGGTCCTTTTCAAGCCGGATTTGCTTATGTCAACGCCTGCTTTGTTAACGAAAGACATACATTTGTATTTACGGATTATTTTCAAAAGGCAAAAGAGAATTTTAAGAAGGCGCTTATTATCAGCCTTATCAACCTTGCAGTTTTCTATGTTGCTGCTCTTGCGATTAATGCTTACTTGGCAAATCTTGCGAGCTATAGAATTCTCGGAATTGCGGTTTTAGTGTTCATTGTTTTTATGGTTGTTATTTTCGTGATGATGAACATGTACATTTGGCCGCTACTTGTTACGGTTGAATTGTCTATTAAGGACATATACAAGAATGCTATCATGTTTGTATATATGCGCTTCTATATTAATCTTGTCGCTTTAGTTTTTTCTTTTGCTATTTTCTACGGAACATTTATTTATACCGAAGGCATGCAAATGGTGTTCGTGTTTTTACTTCTGTTTTTGTATCCTGCTCTTATCGGGTTCATCACAACATTTGCAGCGTATCCTGCGATTAAAAAACATATTATTGATTTGGTTAAGTCAGCAAAATAAAACGAGCTTCCTTTTTTGAAAGCTCGCCTTGTGTGTGTTCTTTTTGTGCTACATTGAATCAATCAGATCTTTCATATTGTACAGCCCGGGGGATTTGCTATTCATAAATGCTGCGGCTTTTAATGCTCCGACTGCAAATACTTCTTTTGAATTGGCGGTATGCTTTAGCTCGATGACTTCGTCTTGGCCTGCAAATAACACCGTATGTTCGCCGACAATTGTTCCGCCGCGAATCGCGTGTATACCTATCTCGTTGCTCGTTCGCTTTTCACGCTTCTGACTTCTGTCGTAAACGTAATTATATTTTTCACTGAGTGTTTCGTTAATTCCGTCTGCGATTGCGAGTGCTGTTCCGCTTGGTGCATCGACTTTTTGATTGTGGTGCTTCTCAATTATTTCTATGTCAAAATTTCCTTCGAGGAGTCTTGTTG
>JANYKE010000100.1 GCA_025361685.1 Eubacteriales bacterium
TAATGTATAATAAGACAAGTGTTTTGGCTGTTTGCAGTTACACTTAAATATATGGGGAGTAGACATTTATGGGTAGGTATAATGAAACTCTAGTTTCGGCATCAATACTGGCCGCTGATTTTGGCAATCTCGAAAGCGATATTAAGCGCGCTGAAGATGCAGGTGCTGATATGATTCATGTCGATGTCATGGATGGACATTTTGTTCCGAATATCACGATAGGCCCGGGCGTGGTTGAATCGATAAAGAAGTTTGCTCGAGTGCCTTTAGATGTTCATCTTATGATTGAAAACACCGAAAACTTTATAGAGCCATTTATTGAAGCGGGCGCCGACATTATCACGGTTCATTATGAGTCGTGCGGAATTGAAAACTCGGCACGCATAATGGAACACATTATAAAGCAAGGAATAAAAGCAGCAATCGCTTTTAATCCAAACGCAAAGCATTCTGAAATCATCGAAGCACTTGATTATATTTTGACTAAGAATGGCGAAAATTCAATTTACATGGTGCTATTGATGACAGTGTTCCCGGGTTTTGGGGGACAAGGCTTTATACCCGAATCACTTGAAAATGTTATTGTTACAGAAAGCTTCCGTGAAGAACGCAATGAAACATTTCATATTCAAGTCGACGGAGGAATCGGTCCGGATAACGCACGCGATATCAGTGAAGCGGGAGCAGATATAATTGTTGCAGGAACAGCAGTCTTTCGCGCACTGAATATTGTTGAGGCAGTCAAAGCAATAAAAGGAAGTTGAAAAAGGAAAAGGAGAAAGAACATGACAAACATTCTTGGCACTGAAAGGGAAATACAATCAGAAAAAATTAGGAAGCTGGTAATTATGGCAGCACTTGTTGCTATAATGTTCATCATGGCATTTACACCACTTGGGTATCTAAAGATTGGTGCTCTCTCAATTACATTTATGACAATTCCGGTTATTATCGGAGCGATAATTTTGGGGCCGGCCGGCGGCGCATTCCTGGGCGGGGTTTTCGGACTCACAAGTTTTATGCAATGTTTTGGAATGGATCCTTTTGGCGCAGCACTATTGGCAATCAACCCTGTATATACAGCCTTGCTTTGTTTTGTTCCAAGAATACTAATGGGACTTTTAACTGCATACATTTTCATATGGTTAATTAAGGTTGACAAGACAAAGGTTATTTCTTTTGGAGCTACAGGACTCGCAGGAGCTTTTCTTAACACCCTGTTTTTCCTTCCGACAATGGTTTTGCTTTTTGGCTCGACCGACCTAATTAAGGGAATTCAGGGCAGCATGAATGTTATGGCATTTATGATATCGCTTGTTACTACAAACAGTATTATCGAAATGATCGTTGGTGCTGTTGTGGGCGGTGCAATTTCCAAGGCTGTCTATGAGTTTGAATCAAGAAGAGTGAGAGCATGAGTTTAAAAAAATGCACCATAGTTTCTAATGGAATAATTTCTGATTATGATAGTTTTAAAGCCCTGCTTAATTTTGAAGCGGGCTTTATTATTTGTGCAGACGGAGCGATGAGACATTTGCGCGAAGTCGGAGTATTTCCCGATCTAATAGTTGGAGATTTAGACTCTGCTGATCCGGATGATATAAAATTTTACGAATCACACAATGTTGAGTTTGAAAAGTTTGACAATGACAAAGATTTTACTGATACCGAATTGTGTTTTGAAATCGCTGTGCAAAAAGGATTCAATGTGATTCATATTCTTGCCGCTTTTGGAAACAGAATAGATCACACACTTGCAAATATCGGACTTTTTAGAAAAGCAGATATGGCGTCGGTCAGACTGTGCATTTTAGATGAAAAAAATGTCATGTATTCAATCGTTGGAGATGGCAAGCACATAGATAAGATTGAAGTCATAAAAAAAGATGGATGGTTTATATCTTTGATTCCGCTCACAGAAAAATGCGAAGGTGTATCTTGCACCGGAACAAAATACATTCTCGACAATGAAATACTTTTTATTGGCGAGAGTCGCAGTGTAAGCAATGAGTTTGTGGATGACGCTGCATATGTTAGCGTTAAGAACGGTATTTTGTTAATTATAATTTCAAAAGACTAAAATAATTTAAGGACAAATTTATGACAGACATGAAAAAAGTTAAAGTAAATATAACTGGTATCGGAGAAAGATTTGTTCCGGCAGGAACGACACTCTGCGAAATTCTTAACGAACAATTTAAAGAGGATCCGCCTCAATACGAAATTCTTGCAGGCAAGGTTAATTACGAAATCGAAGAGGTGGATTTAGAGTTGACAGATGATTGCGTTGTTCGTTTTATAGATTTAACAGATGAAGACGGAATGCGAATATACAGAAGAAGTTTGTATTTCATTTACACCAAAGCACTCAATGATATTTTTCCCGATGCGATTGCAACGATGTATCACTCAATAAGTCTTGGACTGTTTTGTGAAATTTCGGGCATGACACTCTC
>JANYKE010000177.1 GCA_025361685.1 Eubacteriales bacterium
CCGGACCCGTCCCAAACAAACCGGTCGTAGCCGTAACATCGAGCCATGACTCATCGATTCCGAAAGGCTCAACCAAATCCGTAAACCTTCTGTAAACCTCGTTCGCAAGCTTCGAATAATGTGAATACATGTGCATCTGCGGCGCAATCAAAATCAGATCAGGGCACTTCCTCTTCGCTTTCCAAATCGTTTCGGCCGTCACAATACCGTATGCCTTAGCCAGTTCATTTTTGGCGAGGATAATACCATGGCGTCTGGTTGGGTCGCCCGCAACAGCCATCGGCACAGTCTTGAGCGCGGGATTAGCAATGCACTCGACCGATGCGAAAAAACTATTCAGATCACAATGTAAAATTACTCTATCCTTTTCCATAACATTTAATTATCTTTTCTATACTTTGAACTATCTCTTAAATAAATTTTCAACTTATCTTTACCATTACATTTTCAATCCTAATCAAGCTACTGAACAAATACACATAACCAAACGCAGTCTGTAGCACGAGCAACCCTATGTCTTTGATGAGCAGGAATAAACAGGATATCTCCCGCCCCAATAATTTTAGTCTCATCATCAAACTCAATAGCCGCTTGTCCGTTAAGCAAGCAAACCCACTCATCCTCATCCTGGTCTTGCCAATCCGTCGTATGCTGTTGAGAAACAATTCGCTCAACCCTCAAATGCTTTATATCGTCGCGCTCAAGAAGAACCTCTACAAGTTCTTCGGGCATATATCCATTCGGTCTGTCAAAAATATTATTCGCCATTATGCAATTCTCCCTTTGGGCTAATTATAGCAAACAGAAAAAAACATTGCAATATAAACTAGTTTATAATAAGATTAGAAAGATAATATGAGAGGGGGAAGTATCCATGTCAAAGCTAAGGTGGGCATATGTGGTTTTAGGAGCGATTATTATGATGTGCCTTGGAAGCGTATATTCATGGAGCGTGTTCAGGCTTCCCGTCGAAAAATTTTTTGATGTAGGTGTTACGCTGAGCGGACTTCCGTACATGACAGTTTTGGCTTTTTATGCCGGCTTCGTATTTTTAACAGGAAGATTTATGGACAAATACAGCCCGCGGATAATTATATTTGCAGGCACAGCCTTATTGGCAATCGGCTGGATATTATCCGCATTTGCACCTAACATATTTATCCTTACAATAACATACGGAATGATAGGCGGGGCAGGGATCGGAATAGTATACGGCACTCCGATAGCGGTCGCGGCAAAATGGTTTCCCGAAAAGAAAGGTCTGGCTGTTGGACTTGTGTTGGTAGGATTTGGTTTGTCACCGTTGGTTACAGCGCCACTCGCGCGAAATATAATAGAAAGCTTTGGGATTATGCAGAGCTTTTTGATATTGGGAATAGCTTTCGGAATAATTTTGCCGATACTATCATTTCCGCTGAAGAATCCTTCCAAATCGGATATTGCAATGCATGAAGAGATTCATGGTACAACGGATTGCACAAATGATTTGAATACGGCACAAATGCTTAAGACACGAAATTTTAGAGCCTTATATGGAAATTTTATGATAGGTGCAATGATTGGATTGATGCTAATCGGAATGACAAGCAATGTCGGCATTGGGATGATTAAGCTGTCACCGATAAGCGTTACTTTGTACATGGCTGTATTTGCAATTTCAAATGGGATTGGGAGACCGGTATTCGGGTGGCTTACGGATAAATTGTCTCCGAAAAAAGCAATGCTTATTTCTTATTGTCTTATTATTGTTGCGGCACTATTGATGCTTATCGCGAGAGAAGGCAGCGCTGCATTGTTTGTCGTAGCGTTTTCATTGTTCTGGTTTAATCTGGGCGGGTGGATGGCCATTGCTCCTACATCAACGCATGACATGTTTGGAACAAAATATTACAGCCAAAACTTCGGTGTCGTATTTACCGCATACAGTGTCGGTGCCATAATCGGAGTATTCGCATCCGGCTTACTAATGGACATACTTCAAAACTATTCCTATTTATTCTATTCCGTAATCGCCCTATGTCTCATCGGAATTTTTTTATCAAAAAGAATACATAAGAATTAGCTTTGCAGAACTAACCTTGTAGCATCTTTAGAAGCATATCTGTCGGTAGCCCGACAATATTATTATAATCTCCGTCATAGCATTCGACAAGACTCTGACCAAGCCCTTGAATTGCATATGCCCCGGCCTTATCATGCGACTCGCCCGAGAAAATATATTCTTTAATCGTTTCATCCTTTAGATTTTTTATTCTCACATCTGTCACACAAACATCACCCACAATTGTAACGTTTCCCACAGACATATCATCTTTAACCAAAATACTATCCGCACTTGTTTCACCTTTAACCGAACCACTATCACCGTACACATTATCTTTAACCTCAGCACTATCACCTGTAACAAATGCAACCTGCACACCTGTGTAAACCTTGTGCCACCTGCCCGATAACCTTCTCAGCATCGAAAACGCATCCTCATCGTCAACGGGTTTTCCGAGTATCTTGCCTTCAATCGAAACAATTGTATCAGCAGCAATAATCACAGCCGTACCTGTCCAACCGGGGTGCGTCGTGCGAAAATGCAGAACTGCCTCATCCAACTTCCTGCGCGCAACCACAGAAACAAATTTCTTCGGCGGCATCGGCTCTTCAACCTCTTCACTCGAATTTGCCATTTGCTTCATCTGTTTTGCTAAAAAAATCTTTGCTTTTGTCATAAATGTAATAACCCTCCCACCATTCATAGCCTTGGAGCGCAAGGACAATATTCCCTTGATTATCTAAAAATATTCCATCAAGCGAATAAGAATCCACCCAATTGTCTGTTGGTTCAATTTGTTTTATATATTTCTTTAATTTTACAAATAGTTCTTCTTCATCTAAATACATATTTTGTGCCATTTGACTAATACTCAGATTTTTATCATTTACAAAATCATAAGTGTAAATATAGTCCCAAGTCCTTGGCATACCAGCATTATAGGTATTGAGTACAATTGTCAGTATATTATCATAGACAAAAACCTTGTAGTTTGCCCAAGAAAGCAAGGCTTCGGGATCCTCTGAATAACTATTTTTATATTCTTCG
>JANYKE010000210.1 GCA_025361685.1 Eubacteriales bacterium
CAAATCTTGTGCTTGGACAGGATAGGTATCATTATGACAAGGCGAGTTATATTGGTACAACAACCACAAAACTGATTAACGAAATTAATGATCCAAATTATACTGTTACTGAAGTTGAACGAATGACAATAGGACTCACAGGATGCGGAACAGATGTGAGAGCAATAAAAAATTCTGATAATAAAACTCCAATTGATTTGATTTTAGCAAATAATTTTGCACAAGGAATTAACTCAGTTGCATTTGCACTTACGGCAATCGACTCATTTGCATACGATGACAATATTAGCGGTGACACAGCTGCAAAACTGCTTACACAAAAATTAATTGATGTGCAGAAAACAGATGGCGGCTGGTCACTTTCCGGCGATACAAGTGATCCGGATGTGACAGCATCAGTCTTGCTTGCACTCGCAGCTCACAAAAATATGAGCATTGAAATTAAAGCTTCTGTTGACAGAGGAATTTTATGTTTGTCAAAAATGATGGACAGCGTGACGGGCGAATATATCTCAATGGGCGGTGCTAATGGAAATTCGCCGGCGCTTGTTACAATTGCATTATCAGCACTTGGTGTTGATGCCGCAACCGATTCAAGATTTGCCACGCAGGGCGGAACAAGTCTGCTTAACGTTTTACTTTCATATCAAAAGGATGCAGGATTTGAATATAAAAAGGGCAGCGGGGTAAATCAATTGGCAACCGAGCAGGGAGTATCTGCACTTACGGCATATATGCTGATGAAGCAAAATAAAAAATCGCTTTACAATTTCACAAGCGAAGATATTAAAACTATTTATGTTCAAATCCAAGGACAAAACAGTCCAATTATTCCGATGACAACTGTAAGAACCGGTGCATTTGATATGAAGCAATTTGTCACCGATCCGTTTACAGAGATTGCAGGAGTTACGGCTGCGCATGCAATTATTAAAGCATTGAAATCAAATAATATTGATGCAAAACTGGGAGTGTTTTATGGTTCGATTTACATTGCGAGTATTGGAGATTTGCCAAGTGCTGATCCAAAGTATGCAATGTCGGGATGGATGTATAAGGTTAACAATAACGGAACCTGGAATGGCATCAGTGGACAGCCGGTTAATGACGGTGACCTTGTAACATTGTATTTTTCATATGATTACAGTGTAACGAGATTTTCATATTTTGATCAGTCAACATATTATGTGAATCAAGGCGAAAAAGTTCAGGTTAATCTCAAAGAATATATTACAAATCCTGTTACATGGGCAGAGGAATTATTTCCGCGAGCAGATGCAGGACTTTTCATCACCGACTTAAGTACAAACGAAACCAAGTCGCTTAAGAATAGCGGCATACCGGTTACCACTGATAAAGACGGAAACGCAAGCATCACGATTTACAAACCGGGACTGTATAGAATTTCGTCAATTGATCTTGAATCGGGTACAGGAAAACCTAAACTAAACAATAATTCAACTGACTTAATCGTGAGACAAACTACCAATTCAAATGTATCAGACATTAGCGATGCATCAAGCTGGGCAAAGAATGCAATTACGAATGTAATGAAAATTGGTTTGATGAAAGGCGTCGGCGCAGGCAAATTTGAACCGCAGAGAAATATTACACGTGCAGAAGTGGTTAAGACAATTCTTCAGTTTATGAAAATAAATCCTACAACCGGTAGCGAACAAGTTTTCACAGATGTTAATTCGAGTGATTGGTTTTATGATTATGTAAACACTGCCAAGTCGCTCGGAATTGTAATGGGTAAAACGATAACAAGCTTTGAGCCCAACACGGATATGACCAGAGAAGAATTTGCAGCAGTTTTGGTCAGAGCTTCGGGTATTGACATGATTGGTGAGCCTGAGATTAAGGACATTAACGATGTAAGCACGTATGCGATTGAAAGCTTTAAAGCTGTAGTTTCAAACGGAATATATGCAGGCACAGGTGATGGGATGTATCAGCCAAAAGAAAAACTTAACAGACAACAGGTTGCTTTGATTCTCGAACGCCTGTATAATTTGTACTATTAAGAGAGAGAAAAATATGGATACAAATAATCCCGAAGAAAAAATTACATATCTGAGCGAAGATGAAGCTGCTGAAATGAACAGGAAAGCTGATGAATTGGCTAATACTCCGGATGTGAAAGAAGTGCCCGGAAACATAAAAGCGTTCAAAGTATTTGCGCTGATTGTGGCAATTGTTTTCTTTATTTCGTTTGCTCTTGGACTCGGGGTTGTTGGTGTGTTTGGAAGAAGTTTCTCGGACTATCTTAACGGAGTTTTTGGTCAGGGGTCAAAAGGTTACAGCAGCAGCCTCCCGATTTCAACCAATAACAACGCCGGCTCAAATCCGGTCAAGCCACTGAGCAATGATTCAGCTCAGTCGGTGCAAGACACTTATACTGCAGTACCTGTCTCAACTCAGCAAAACTCATCCGACGGCATTCGCAATACAACAAATCCAAATGATAGTTTTGTGCAACAGACTCCTGCGCCAACCCCGGTACCGACTCCGAATGCTAAGGTCGTAACGTTAAGCATTTTTGGAGAAGAGGGGGACAATTATGTTATTCTCGACAAAACCGAATTTGCATATTCGGAGGGAGCAACTGTTTATGATGTGACAAAAATGATTAAAGATACGAATGGTATTTTGGTTGCGACGCGTGGCGCGGGAGAATTTATTTATGTTAGAGGAATAAATAATTTATTTGAACGTGATGCAGGCGGAAATAGCGGCTGGATTTATGCGGTGAACGGAGTTCCGGCGTCGGTTGGCTGCGGGACATATAAATTAAAAGGTGGAGATGAAATAGTTTGGAAGTACTCAAAAGACGGAGGCAAGGATATAGGCTGGGCAGCACAATAAAGTACTCCGAGTTTTACAATTTGCATCCGGTGGTGCAGCTGTTTTATTTTGCCGGGATAGTTGCGTTTTCTGTTATGTTCAACAGTCCGATTTATTTAGCGACAATTTTCTGGAGTGTGTTAGTGCTCGGATTGGTATATGAGTTTCCGATGAAGGTGTTAAAGCTGGTTGGGTTTTATGTTTTGATTGGAATCGTGATTGTTGCGGCCAACGCGATTAGCTCACAAAGAGGGACCAATGTTTTGTTTGAGTACTGGGACAGTTTTGTTACTGTTGAGTCAATAGTTTTTGGAATACTTTCTGCTGCCGCACTGGTCTCGATTATGATTATGTTTATTTCCTTTAATAAAATTGTTGTACAGGATAGATTCCTATTTATCTTTTCAAAAGTGTTCCCGACAATTGCATTTATTTTAATGATGACACTTAGGTGGATACCATATCTGAAGCGCCTGACAACGGAGATTACCGGCGTAAGAAAAATACAGGGCATGGGAGCAAAGACTATCGGCGGCACAGTGTTTGCATATGGGGCAGAAAGTTCCATGGCATCAGCAGAATCAATGAAATCCAGAGGATATGGGACAGCAGGACAAAAACGAACTTTTTATTTCAACTATAAATTCAAAAAAACGGATTTGATTTTTTTACTTGTTGAACTATTTCTTATTGCACTAAACATTATTTTTTTAGTATCGGGATTTGGAAATGTTGAAATATACAAAAATTTTAGCACACAAAAATTATTTTCGATAAACATTCTTACATATGCGCCGCTAATGCTTTTTTGTCTTATACCGTACGTACAATTTTTTCAAACTATAGCAAAGGGGAAAAGATAATGGCCAAATATAATATGATGATAAGAGAACTTTCATTCAGTTATCCCAATTCCGATGCAAAAGTTTTAAACAACATTAACCTTGAAATTACTGAAGGCGAAATGCTTCTTATCTGTGGCAAAAACGGATCCGGAAAAAGCACATTTCTTCGTCAGCTAAAAAAAGAAATAATTCCTGTTGGTAAACGTACCGGCGAAGTTTTTGTCGGCGACAGAAATATTTTGAGCCGCAATGAATACTCAAAGGAATCAGCATTTATATTTCAAAATCCTGACACACAAATTGTTATGGAAAAGGTTTATAACGAGCTTACATTTTCGATGGAGAACCTTGGGATGTCTGTAGACACAATGAGAAAGCGTGTTGCAGAGGTTGTGAATTTTTTTGGAATAGAGGATTTGATAAACAAAAACACCAACGAGCTTTCGGGCGGAGAAAAGCAATTGGTAAATCTTGCCGCCGCAATTATGCTCAGGCCAAGCATTCTTATTCTCGATGAACCAACCTCACAGCTTGATCCGATGAACACCAGGCACTTTGTAAATATTATCAAACGGATTAATGAGGAGCTAGCAATTACAATTATTATCGCCGAACAAAATCTAAACAGCTTTATTGATATATGCAGCAGAGTAATGGTTTTGGATAGAGGCGAAGTAAGTAAATTGGGTCTGCCGAAAAAAGTAACAGAAGAAATCATGAGCGGAAGCGATGAGAAACTAAAACTTTTTGTGCCCGAAATTTCGCGCATGTATGCAGTGATATGCAAAAAAATTCATCGTGATATTATTGCGGATGAAATACCTTTCAATGTTCGCGATTTCAGAAAATGGGCTAAGAGTGACGAGGTTGCCGGAAGCATTGCCAATGCAAACTTTAGCTCGGAAAATTTATCTGGAAAAGAAGATACAGATTTTGGCAAAGCAGTCTTGAATGCAAAGGAAATCAGATTTTGTTATTCAGGTGGTGACAGAGATGTTTTGTTTGATTTTAATTTGAGTGCAGGAAGCGGCGAAATAATTACCTTGCTTGGATCAAACGGTTCAGGAAAAACGACAGCCTTAAAGACTATGCTTGGTCTGCTAAAACCGTACAGAGGAAAAGTAATGATTGACGGAACAAAGGAATTTATGCCACAGGAGACTGCACTGCTATTTACTTGTGACACTGTGCACGATGAACTATTCGGTAAACATATTATTGATAACAATGAAAAAAAAGATGAAGCAGCAAGGCTTGTCGAGATTTTTAATTTGAACGAGCTGCTTGAAAGACATCCGTACGATATCAGCGAGGGTGAGCAGAAAAAAGTTGCACTGGCAATTGTGTTAATCAAGGATGCAAATGTTATTTTTCTTGATGAGCCGACGGCAGGACTAGACCCGATTGCCAAAAAAAGTTTGTCTGAGATTTTGAAATTTATCAAGTCGCGTGGGAAAACAATTATTATCGTTAGCCATGATGTTGTATTTGCTTCGGAGAATTCTGATAGATGCGCTTTAATATTTGACGGAGCAATAAGTGTAATTGCAGAGACAAAGACTTTCTTTACAGACAACTATTTTTATTCGACAGATGTTAGCATGGCAGCAAAAGGAATTATTGACGGAGCTGCATGCTTGGAGGATATTCGATGAAATTAAAATTGAGTGCCGAAGAAGCTGTAATTCTTTCTGTCATGTCCGCATTGTCATCGGTCGGCCGAATTATTTTTGCCGCAATTCCAAATGTGCAGCCTTCATCTGCTATAATAATATTGTGCGGAATATTTCTTGGGCCGATTTCCGGAGGAATTGTTGGTGTGGTAACTGTTTTGATTTCAAATATATTTTTGGGATTCGGCCCTTGGACATTCGGACAAGTTATTATGTGGGGCATGATGGGAGTGACTGCAGGCTGGCTTTCAAAAGCGCTTAAGGGACAAATTAGTCTGATGGTTGTATTCGGTTTTTTATGGGGATTTCTTTATGGTTGGGGAATGAACTTGTTTACATATAAAATGTTTTTGCCGGATATAAATGTTGTATGGATTTTCGCTTCATCATTTCCATTTGATCTGGCACATGCTGTGGGGAATGTCATTTTTATTGTGATGTTTAGTACACTCGCAGCAAAAACATTTGTAAGAATAAAATCAAAATACGGAGTTTTCGAAAGGCGAGCATTATGAAAATAGTTGTAATAGGCGGCGGTGCGGCAGGCTTGATGGCTGCAGGAACAGCGGCGCAAGAGTTGAAGGAAAACGGAATGACCGGAGAAGTTATTCTGTTTGAACGAAACGCAGCATGCGGTAAAAAACTTTTGATTAGCGGCAAGGGTCGTTGCAACATGACAAATTCAACTGATGTAAAAGGACTCATGGCCAACATTCCCGGCAACAGTAGTTTCCTATACTCATGCTTGAACAAATTTTCCGCAGAGGATATCGTCGACTTTTTTGAATCAATAGGAGTTAAGACAAAAGTTGAGAGAGGCAGCAGAGTTTTTCCGGTGTCTGATAAAGCAAGAGATGTTGTTGAAGCATTGGTCAGATTCTGTCTAAGCAGTGGAGTAGTTATTAAATACAATTCGAGAGTGAAGAGCGCTGACATTTCAGATGGCAAATTGAGCAATGTGACAGTCGATGTAGACAAGGTTGAAACAAGATTTGACTGTGACAAATTAATAATTACAACGGGTGGCAAATCATATCCAAGAACAGGTTCGACCGGAGACGGCTACATTATTGCTAAGAGTTTGGGACACAACATAATCACTCCAAGACCTTCACTTATCCCGCTCTTAACCGACGACTCTCGCATAACGGACTTGCAAGGGTTGTCACTCAAAAATATTAAAGTGACTTTTTTTGATAAGGCAGGTAACGAGATTTACAACGACTTCGGAGAATTGTTGTTCACACATTTTGGCTTGTCCGGCCCGGTTATACTGAGCGCATCAAGGCACCTGCTTGATTATAATTATAAGAATATTGTATGCTCAATTGATTTGAAACCGGGATAAAGTGACGAACAGTTGGACAAGAGACTGTTGCGCGATTTCGAAACGTACAAGGGAAAGATGTTTAAGAATTCGCTTAAGGATTTATTTCCTCTGAAGATGATTCCACTTATGATTGAGCTGTCAGGAATTAGTCCCGAGTTAAACGTGGCAAACATTGAAAGAGAGCAGCGAAAGAGATTTGTTCAAGCAGTAAAAAATATTAGAGTTCCTATTGTCGGATCAAGAAAGATTGAAGAAGCAGTTGTAACGGTCGGAGGGGTAGATACAAAGGAAATAAATCCAAAGACCATGGAATCAAAGCTTGTTGAGGGATTGTTTTTCGCAGGCGAGGTTATCGATGTAGACGGCTACACAGGTGGCTATAACCTCACAATAGCATTTTCTACAGGGCGTGCTGCAGGAAAATTGTCATAAAACTCTGCAAAAAACATTTTTTAGGCCTTGCATTTTCAGCGCTAAATAGATATTATATATATGTGAGCAAAAACGAATATCAATTAAATATGCGGAGGTAGAAATGATTTCCAATAATGATAATTATAATCTGTTTGAAGAAGAGAATGAGATCAAGGAGAGGACATCACTGTTACCGCTGGGCGCACTAGGAATTGTTCCGATGGCGGGGTGCGAGGAACTCTCAGAAAAAATAAATTTTTACATTTCAAATTGGCGTACGAATGACAAGGAATACAATTTATATCATAAAGATACCACGGGGCATGTACAGGATTCATACATAATGAAGACTTCGTGCCCTCGTTTTAATAATGGCGAAGGTAAGGCGATTGTTGAATCGAGTGTCAGAGGCAAGGACTTGTTTATTATTTCGGACGTTGGCAACTATGGATGCAAATTTGAGATGTATGGTGAAGAAACCAGAATGTCTCCCGATGACCATTTTCAGGATTTGAAGCGCATCATTTCAGTTGCAACAGGCAAGGCGCGCCGTGTCAATGTAATAATGCCAATGCTTTATGGCTCAAGACAGGACAAGAGGATAGCGCGAGAATCACTTGACTGTGCACTTGCATTAAAAGAACTTGAGAACCTCGGTGTTACAAATATCATCACATTTGATGCGCATGACCCGAAAGTACAAAACTCAATTCCGCTGGGAAGTTTTGAAAATGTTTATCCGACCTATCAGGTTATTAAGGCTTTACTGCGTGTCCAGCCAAACCTTGAGATTAACAAAGATAACATGATGGTAATCAGTCCGGATGTAGGCGGAATGTCTCGTAATATTTATTATGCCAATGTTCTGGGGCTAAATGTCGGAATGTTTTATAAACGAAGAGATCTTACCAAAATGAAGAACGGCAGAAATCCGATTGTTGCTCACGAATTTGTCGGCGATGATATCAAAGGTAAGGACGTTATAATAACTGATGACATTCTTGATTCGGGTGATTCAATTCTTGAAGTAATCGATGAGTTGAAAAAGAGAAAGGTCAACAAAATATTTATCGCTGTATCATTCGGACTTTTTACAAAAGGACTGGATAAGTTTAATGAGTACTACGAGAAGGGTATGTTTACAAACATTCTTTCAACAAATCTTACATACAGAAGTCCTGAACTGTTGGCTGCTCCATGGTATGTTGAGGTTGATGCATCAAAATATATTGCATACCTGATCGATGCGCTGAATCATGATGAATCAATAAGCAGCCTGCTAAACCCAACCAAAAAAATTCACGATCTAATCGATAAGTACAAGAACGATCTCGCACGACGCACCGCAGATTTGGTGTGACAGAGGACGGTTTCTGTCACAAAAAGGAGAAAGAATATGGTTAAATACATTTGCAATCCATGTGGTTATGTTTATGATCCGGCAGAGGGTGACCCGGACAGCGGTATTGCACCGGGAACAGAATTTGCAGATATACCGGAAGATTGGATGTGCCCGGTTTGCTTTGTAAGCAAAGAATATTTTTCAGCCATCGACTAATAAAAAAACAGGAGGATTAAAAGAATGGGTATGTTTTGTTT
>JANYKE010000014.1 GCA_025361685.1 Eubacteriales bacterium
CAGGTTAAGCCGGCAATCTCGCTGTCCCACCAGCCCTCTTCGACAATAGGAACAAATAACGGACACGCTTTTGAGTACACCTCAACTTCATTGCCTAAGGCCTCAGCCCTGTCGGAAATCTTTGTCTCATACACTTTGCTGTTAATGGTTGCCGCTGTTGCTATAACGCCAACCTTTTTATTTTCGAAGTCAGCTGTAACGCAGTTTACGCCCGACTCAACAACATTAAGAACCGGTATATCAACTGCAGCTTCGGCGATTTCGTTTAGCGCAATCGCACTCATCGTGTTGCACGCGACTACCAAAATTTTGATATCGCTGTTCAGCAAAAATCGCGTGTCCTGGGCGGCATATTTTTTGACGGTCTCTGCGGATTTTGTGCCGTATGGTGCCCGGCCGCAATCACCGAAATATATTAAATTTTCATTTGGCAAAAGCTTCGCAATTTCCTTAAGAACCGTAAGCCCGCCGACACCGGAATCAAAAATTCCTATTGGTCTGTTATCCATATCACTTACCTATCCAAAATATTCTGGCACAAAACTGCCCATTGCAGATATTTTACTACATAAAATATTTATTGTCTATTGTCCTATAACACAAAGCGTAAATATTTGCCAAAAAACATTGAAAAGCGTTTCGAAAACATGCTATAATAAGCTGTTAGAAAAAAATATATAAATCTCGTAATTTTTTTTGTCGAAAGGTGCAAGTATCAAATGGCTGATGATCAATCATTTATCGAAAACAAGCCTGAAAAACCAACTATGAATTTCTTGGCAGTCGATGACGATGAGCCAAGAGTCAACAAGAGTCTTAACAAAACTTTAAAGACTGTTTGTTTCGTTTTGGGCGGAATAATTGTGGTCGTCGTTTTGGCATTGGCAATTTGGATTGCGACTACTTTATCTACTGACAAAATTCACAACAATATTTGGATTAGCGGCGTTGATGTTTCCGGTCTAAGTTATGATGATGCAAATCGCGCGGTTGGAAATGTTATTTCTGAAAAGCAAAGTTCTCTTTCTTTTAATCTTGTTTACGAGGACAAGTCGTGGAACATTAAATCAGCCGATTTCGATGTATCCTACGATTACGCCGATGCACTCGGCAAGGCATATGCGGTTGGCCGCGAGGGCAACATAATTCAACGTTTTCTCAATGTACTAAATGTGTCGAAGAGCAAGAATGATTTTCCTGCAAATGTATCATATACAGCAGCAGATGTTGATTCTACCATTGCTCTCGCTGCAGATGAAATCAACAAGGAACCATCCGACCCGACCGGTGATATTGTCAGTCCGTCATCCTATGCAGTGACATCAGGTAAATCAGGAGTTCACGTGGACACGGTTGCTCTGACAGAAGGAATAGTTAATTCATTTAGGACTATGTCCAATTCTGATATTCCGGTGGCCGCTGTCATTGTTACACCGCAGCCTTTTACAGTTCAATCTCTTTATGATTTTGTTTATTCAGAACCTTCCAACGCATATCCAAAGCAGACATCAGGCTTAGAATATACGATTATCGGTTCCTCTCCCGGCAGAAAAGCTGACATGGCAATTCTTCAGCCATATTGTGATACACTAAATGCTAAGGATTCTACAAAGGTAGTTATTCCTGTCATAGAGACCACTCCGACCGCAGGATCCGCAACATACACAGGCAAGCTGTTTGTTGATGTCTTGGGCACATATTCTACAAGCAACATAGGCGCCAACGGCAGTAACAGAGCTTTCAACATTATATATGCCGCGTCCCTTCTTAACGGTCATATAATTTTGCCTGGCGAAACATTTTCATTTAATGCGGTTGCCAATAACGCAGCTGCCAACAACACTTTCAAGTTGGCCGGTGCCTACCAGGACGGGCGAATCGTTCAAAGCCTCGGCGGCGGTATATGTCAGGTTTCTTCTACAATGTATAATGCTGTTCTTCTTGCTGATCTTCAAGTTGTCACAAGAAAAAATCATTCTTTTATGGTTGGTTATGTACCTCTTGGCAGAGATGCCACTGTTTCGGCCGGAAGCCAAGACTTTAAATTTAAGAACGATACAGGCATGCCTATTAGATTTGAAACTTCTGCAGGCGGCGGAACAATAAAAATAACAATTAAAGGTACTAATGAGCATCCCGGCAAATCAGTTGTAATTACTTCTAATCAGTATAACATGGTTCCCGGCAATAAGATGAACGGTTGGACTGCCGATGCATTTAAGAGCATTTATCAGGATGGCAAATTAGTGAGCACTGTCAAAATATCAACAAGCGTTTACAAACCAATGATAGTTGATCAACCTGCTGTGACACCGCAGCCTTCACCAACTCCGCAACCTTCTCAAGTGCCGCAAACGTCACCGCCACCGCCTCCGGTATCAACTCCTGTACCTACAGCTCTGCCTGAATAAAATTATAATACTTCCGCAATAAGCCTAGGAAGAATTTTTTCAAAGTCCACACCTTCGCGTGTGGGCTTTTTTGTTTTTTGAGTTTCAACTATGCTTTCATATGTCAATTCGACGGCAAGCTTTGTCGCTTCATCCAATGTCTTGTTATTCAGAACTGCTGCGAGCAGGATGCTTGCAAATACATCACCTGTCCCGTGAAATATTCCTTCAATTTTTTCTGAAAAATGGTATTTGATTTCTCCTGTTTCTTTATCATAACATACGGCTCCAAGATGCTCTTCGTCAAATCCAACTCCGGTTAACACAATCTTGGCCGGACCCATGTCGGAAAGCGATGTGGCGACGTGTCTGATATATTCATCGGTGTAAGGCGCCTCTTTGTATTCCTCTTTTAATATGAACGCGGCCTCTGTCATGTTAGGAATGAGAATGTCGGCTCGGCGTGCGAGTTTGTCCATATTGTCGCTCATGTTCTTGTCAAATATTTTGTATAGCTTGCCGTAGTCGCCCATGACCGGATCAATTACGATTAGTGTATCCTTGCCGGCAAGCTTGTCGATTATTTCGGCGACAATATTTATCTGCTCGGCCGATCCAAGGAAGCCGGTATAGATTGCGGCAAATTCAATTCCGAGTGATTGCCAGTGCTCGGCAAATGGAATCAGGTCCTGAGTTAGGTCCCGATATGTGAATCCGTCGAAGCCTCCGGTGTGGGTTGATAACACGGCCGTCGGCATGGGGCATACTTCAAGACCGGCGGCTGACAATATAGGAATCGCAACCGTAAGCGAGCATTTGCCAAAGCCTGATATGTCATGTATTGCTGCTACCCTCTTCATCTTTACCGCCCCTTTCATTTGATACAAATAGAATATTACATTTTATATCAAATGTCCAGTGAGGTAGATAAAAGGGGGCAAATTTGGTATAATGACAGTCGCACAATATAATTGTTGTTGGAAGGTTTGAGGGTTAATAATTGATTACAAATGATGTTAAAGAAAATGATGTAAAGAAAAAAGATATGAATAAAAATGATATGAAGACTAATGCGATAAAGAAAATTGAATTGCTTGCACCGGCGGGAGATTTGCGCGCGCTTAAGGCTGCGGTTGAGTATGGCGCCGACGCTGTTTATATTGGCAGCGACAAATTTAGTGCTAGGAGCAGTGCCCAAAATTTTACGGCGTCGGCTTTTGAAGAGGCGATTGATTATGCTCACTTGCGCGGTTCGAAGGTTTATGTTGCGCTTAACACGCTTATCGCAGATAACGAAATGGGTGAAGCACTGTGCGTTGCAGAAGATGCGGTCAGAGCCGGTGCAGATGCGTTGATTCTGCAAGACTTAGGGCTAATTCGCAGACTAGGGACAGACTTGCCGATAGCGATGCATGCGAGCACACAGGCAACGGTGCTGGATTGGCAAGGAGCCGCGGAGTTTCACAGGCTGGGTTTTGACAGAGTTGTTTGTGCGCGCGAGTTGTCCATTGATGAGATTTCCACGATGAGGAGAGAGCTTGATTCAAATGGTATTGATATAGAGCTCGAGGTGTTTGTTCACGGTGCTTTATGCATCTCGTATTCGGGGCAGTGTCTGTTCAGCAGCATGCTAGGCGGCCGCAGCGGCAACAGAGGTTCGTGTGCTCAGCCCTGTCGCAAGCCATACGAGTTTAACAAAACCGGTTTCGGATATTTTCTAAGTCCAAAAGATTTGTGCACACTCGATATCCTTCCCGAGATTATTAATTCAGGAGTTCAATCGTTAAAAATCGAAGGGAGAATGAAGTCTCCCCAATATGTCGGTATCGTTGTCGATGCATACAGGAAAAGAATTGACGGAATAAAAGAAGACAGCATTA
>JANYKE010000025.1 GCA_025361685.1 Eubacteriales bacterium
TTAACCACATCAAAAATTTTTGTTTTATTTCTGATGCGCTCTACAATTACGTACGCCGGGAAGCTTCGGCAACAACACTTCCTTGCGCAGATAAATTCACATATCATTTTCGTTTGTTTAAAAAGAAATGTGAACTCATCGGAAATCATTTGGACGACTACATTGGGTCCGGTTTATTTATAATGCATATCACCTGCGGACTTGCTCACACCATGGGTTCCTGCGGATATCTTGACATCAACGCCTATCGCAAATTTCTGCGAGATGCCATTTCAAAATACAAATCTGACTACAATTTTAACCGATCTGACTTTCATTCGGCACTTGAAAATTTCTTTGAAGCCGAAAAAACTCCGACGTCTGAGCGCGGCAAAATGGTTCGCTTTTTTGAACGGATAATAGGCGACGCAACGCTAACATCTTAATTCTGAGCATTTGCAACGGGTGTCTCGTTGTGATATTATTTATTCAATAGTAAATATATTTTCTGATAGGAGAAACTGATATGGGTGGATTATTTGGAGTTGCATCAAAAAACGATTGCGTTAAGGATTTGTTCTTTGGAGTAGATTATCATTCGCATTTGGGAACGAAATACGGCGGCTTGGCAGTATGGGACGGTGAATTTTTTAATAAGGAAGTTCATTCAATTGAAAACACCCAGTTCAGAACTATATTTGAGGACCAGCTAAAAAATATGACCGGCAATATAGGCATCGGCTGCATTAGCGATTCCGATCCACAGCCAATGGTTATAACCTCTCATCTCGGACGATATGCAATCAGCACCGTCGGACGCATTTTCAATAAAGATGAAATAGTCAAAAAACTTCTTGGCAAGAAACAGATGCATTTTCTCCAAAACAGCGGCAAGTACGATAACACAACCGAAATCGCTGCATCGCTAATTGATAGTGAAGAAAGTTTTACTGCCGGAATAAAAAAAGCACAAGATGAAATTTACGGTTCCTGCTCGATAATGATACTGACGCCTGATGCAATATATGCCGCGCGCGACTTGCATGGGCGCACGCCTTTGATAATTGCCAAGAGCGAAGATTCATACTGCGTTACTTTTGAAACGTGCGCGCTCCACAACCTAGGATATACTCAGAAATACGAACTTGGCCCGGGTGAGATTGTTAAGATTACTGCGGACGGATACGAGGTTCTTTCTGCGGCAAAGTCGAAGATGAGGATGTGCGCTTTCCTTTGGGTATATTACGGTTATCCGTCTTCGCAGTACGAGGGTATGAATGTTGAGGTTATGCGATACAGAAGCGGTGCTCACCTGGCCGCGCGCGATAAGGATATTACACTTGACATGGTTACAGGAATGCCTGACTCGGGAGTTGCACATGCAATCGGCTATTCGAACAGTGCCGGCGTCCCGTTCGGAAGACCGTTTATCAAATACACGCCGACTTGGGCAAGAAGCTTTATGCCCCAAGATCAGAGCATGAGAAATCTTGTTGCGCGCATGAAAATGATGCCCATAACAGAATTGGTCAATGGCAAAAGACTTTTGCTTATTGATGATTCGATTGTTCGCGGCACGCAGCTTATCGGAACCAACGAGCTTCTTTACAAAGCCAATGCCAAAGAAATTCACATGCGACCGGCTTGTCCTCCATTGACATTCGGCTGCAAATTTTTAAACTTTTCGAATTCGAAAGATGAATATGATTTGATAACGCGACGCACCATTCGCAAGCTTGAAGGTGAGAATGCAGATCCAACCGGTTATGCTGTTGAAAAATCTGATAAGTATGAGACGATGGTTGCAAGTATTTGCAAGGAATTAAATCTCACGACACTTCGCTATCAGTATTTGGATGATACGATCGATTCAATTGGATTGTCGTGTGATAAGCTTTGCACATATTGCTGGAGCGGCAAGGAATAAGAATTTTGAGGGAACGTTATGGAGAGGGCTATGGATAAGACACAACTTATTTCTGAGATTGCGCGATTAAAGCAAGAACGAAATGCTGTTATTGTTGCGCACAATTATCAAATAGATGATGTTCAGGAAATAGCAGATATGGTTGGCGATTCGCTGGCACTGAGCAGATATTGTGCAGGCACGGATAAGGACGTGATTGTTTTCTGCGGAGTTCATTTTATGGCAGAGAGTGCAAAGATTTTGTCGCCGGACAAGACAGTTCTGCTCCCGGAAAAATACGCGGGATGCCCGATGGCTGACATGGTTACATCGGATGCGTTACGGGCTAAAAAGCTGGAGCATCCTGATGCGGCTGTTGTCTGCTACATTAATTCTTCTGCTGAAGTTAAGGCTGAGTGTGATGTCTGCTGTACATCTTCGAATGCGGTCGAGGTTATTCGCTCGATTCCGCAACATGATATAATTTTTGTCCCGGACTGCAACCTTGGAAGCTATGTTGCAAAAATGGTTCCTGATAAAAACATAATTTTATGGGATGGGTTCTGTGTTACGCACCACAAAATTAGAGCTGAAGAAGCGATAAAAATTCGCGCGTTATATCCTGATGCAGTATTTATGGTTCATCCGGAATGCCGCGAGGAAGTTATCGAGCTGGCTGATTTCGTTGGCAGCACAAAACAAATTATTGATTATTCTGCACAATCCGATGCGAAAGAATTTATCGTTGGAACAGAAATGGGAATACTTTATACGCTTAAGAAAAATAATCCTGATAAGATTTTTTATCTCATGTCGCCCGGACTTGTTTGCCCGAACATGAAGAAGACAACTCTTAACAGTGTATACAATTCTTTGCTCAACATGGAAGAACAGATTGAACTGGATGAAGAGATACGACTTCGCGCATATTCTTCATTGGATAAAATGTTAAAGGTAAAATAATTTTTATTAAAACGTAAGGAGAAAAATGGACAACAGTAATTGCGGAAGATATCTTATTGACTTTGATCTTCAGACAATGGAAAAAGAATATTATGACTGCATAATTCTTGGAAGCGGGATTGCGGGGATTTATACTGCGCTCGAAATTCCGCCGGCATGCAAGGTTGCGATTCTTACTAAGGATACAATTAACATAAGCAACTCTGTGCTT
>JANYKE010000087.1 GCA_025361685.1 Eubacteriales bacterium
GTTAAGACCAATCAGGAAATAAATGTTAATCAAGAATTTTGCGCACAAGGCATTACAAATATTGTAGTCTCATTTTTCCAGGGAATGACAACGTCAGGTTCATTTACAAATACAGCCGGCAATTATCAAAATGGAGCCAAAACTCGTTTTGCAGGAATATTGACAAGCGTATTTTTAGTATTGACACTTCTTTTGATTTCTCCAATCATCATTTATATTTCCTTGCCGGCACTCGCAGGAGTCATGCTGCTTATCGCGTATAACCTAATTGATAAACATGAAGTAAGACTACAGTTTAAAGTCGGCGGAGTTGATTTAGCGGTAACGATAGTAACATTTGCGGCAACGATAGTTCTGGATGTAGATAAGGCAGTTTATATCGGCGTCGCATTGTCAATAATAATGTACCTGAAGGATACGGGCAAAGCAGGCATTCGCATATTGGTTCCATCAATCAAATATAAGGGCAGCTTCAAGGAACGTGAGGTTGATTGGGTAGACACCCATGAAGCAGAGATACTAATTCTTCAGTTTGACGGCAATTTATATTTTGGACTAGCAGATGACTTGAAAAAGTCATTGGAGAAAGTGCAGGATTTTGCTAAGGTATACATTTTAAGAATGCGCAACGTTACGAATATTGATGCGACTGCTTTGGAAATATTGAAAAAGTTTATTGAAAAGGAAAAAGAAAGAGGGACTAGTATTATATTTGCCGGATTGTGGAGCAATATTTATGAGACGCTGAAAAAAGCTGAGATAACAGACATGCTTCCGGACGAAAACTTTATGCTTGCATCCGAATATAAACTGAATTCATCGGCTTTTGCACTTGAAACGGCAAGAAAAATGGTTGACACAGGCAAGCGATAGGTGATAATATATATTAGCGCGTGGATGATATATGTTTGCTAAAATATTTTTGGGAGGAATGCAAAATGCCAGAGTATAATGTTGAAATTCTTGAGAAAAAGTTTATTGACTCAAAGGAAAAAGTGAGAGAGGCGATTGAAAAATATGGAGTCGATAATATTTCAATAGCTTGGACAGGGGGAAAGGATAGCACACTCCTGCTACATATAGTTCATGCTACATGTAAGGACAACGGATGGGAAATGCCCAAGGCATTTTGTATAGATGAAGGCGATATGTTTTATGAAATCAGAGAGTTTATCAAAATAAACATTCCTGTATATGAAATCAACAGAATGGACATTATTCACAATGATGATGTTTCAAAGGCAGCCGGCGGAGTTCTCGGCGCTAAAGTAATAGTTGCAGACCTTGATAAGATTAATCAAGCAGAAGTTGAGAGACTTGGCTATGATGAGGACGAGTTTAATTATGAGCCCGAGTCATTTGTGGGCAATCATCTTATGAAGACGGTTACACTTAACAGATATCTTATTCAAAATAAGGTAGAAGGATTTTTTGAAGGAATCAGATGGGATGAGCAAGGCGCAAGAGAGAATGAGAATTATTTCAGCCCGCGTCAGGCTTCTGAAAATTCACCGGCACATATGCGTTTTTGTCCGATCCTTCATTTTACCGAAAGAGATGTTTGGAATGCGCATTTCCATTATAATATTCCTATCTGTGAGCTTTACAAGCAGGGATACCGTTCACTTGGAGCTAAAGTTACAACCAACAGGGTTACTGATGTACCGGCATGGGATCAGGATTTAGAGAACACAAGTGAAAGAGGCGGAAGAAGACAAGACAAAGAGAACCTCATGGCAAAACTCAGAGAGCTTGGCTACATGTAATTCAAGCAGATTAATAACTTTGGTATATAATAATGTACAATGTGCAATTTGCGAGATTTTGTGAATTGTACATTGTGCGTTTATTTTTACAAAAAACATCGCACAGCAAATAACTTAAAAGGAAGGTTGATTAGGATGGAGGAAATGAGAAGAGGATATCCCGGGATGCTCGAATTCCCATGTGATGTTGAAAGACTGCCAAACGGCAACACGATTATAACAGATGCAGGCGATGAGACCGGCGCAGGCAGCGAAGTAATTGAGGTTGATTTGTTGGGAAATGTTATTTGGGTATACAACGAGGGACTGTGTTTTGCGCACAGCGCCAAGCGTATTTCTAATGGGAACACTCTAATCACCGACACCACACATGACCGAGTAATCGAGGTTAATCCGGCTAAGGACATCGTGTTTACATCTGACCAATGGGCAGACAATACAGGAATCCTATCCGATGGAACACATCTTCACTATCCGAACGATGCACATGAATTAAAAGACGGCACATTCATAATAACCGATCGAAACAATAACAGATGCGTTATCGTTAATCGCGCGGGCGAAATGTTATGGGAATATTCGGAGAATATCAGCCATCCGCACAACTGTGATATGTGCGACAACGGTAATGTACTAATTGCCGATTCAGACGGCTGCAAGGTAATTGAGGTTGACAAAGATAAAAATATAGTCTGGCAATGGGGTGACTCAAGTGTTCTTGATTGGCCAAGAGATGCAGACAGAATGCCCAATGGCAACACCTTGATTGGTAATTCAAGAGCAAGCCGTCTCATAGAAGTTGATCCCCAAAATAATGTGGTTTGGGAGTTTCAACTTCCATATTTTGGCAACATATATGATGCTGATCCGCTGCCAAACGGTAACGTGATTTTTTCTGATCAGCAGAGACATCAGGTTGTTGAAATCGATAGATTCGGCGATATAGTATGGCAATTTAAGAACTACAGAAACTTAAACGAAATTAATAATAATCTTAAGAACGGATCGTTCAAAAAAGTTAAGAGTGACGGGACGCCGGAATCATGGACGGTATTCAAAAGATTTTCTGAAGGCGGCGGAGAGTTCAGTTATGATTCAGATGTGTATTCAAAGCCTGTTCCAAAACTTGTGTTTGACAGAGCAGGAGCATTCTTTCTTTCTCAGCAGGTTGTTGCAAAGCCCGGCATGAATTATAAGTTGTGTGCATCCGTTATGACCAAAGGTTTGGATGAAAATGCATTTGCGTATATCCAGGTTGCATTTATTGATCAGTACGGAGCGCTTATGCAGGATGCTTCGGTGGCACCAAAGGGACAGTTCTTTACGGGCGATAATGAATGGACAGAGGACATTATGTATGCTCAAGCGCCTGAGGGTTCGCATGTTGCTGAAATAAGATTGGTTATTTCCGGAAGCGGAACTGCATGGTTTAGGGGAGTAATGTTTATCGCCGATTGAGAGTGCGTGACAAAAATACGTTATACGAGGAGAATTGTGCATGAAAATATTTGTAGCAATACAAAAAGGCAATTCGCGCGATCTGTTGTTTGCAAACGGAACAGATAAGTATCTCGAGACCCTCGGAGAGGTTGAGTGGTATGGCAGCGCAGAAAGAATGACGGCAGAATATCTGACAGACAAACTTAAAGATGTCAATGTTGTTATAACAAGCTGGGGAACTCCGAAAATCACTCCTGCGATGATAGAAGGAACACCGATTAAAATGGTTGGACACATGGCGGGTTCTTTGAAGGGTATTATTGATCGTGATTTATATAGCACAGGCGCAAAAATTTGCTCTGCTAATGCAGGGTTTGGAAGAACCGTTGCGGAACATAATCTTATCATGATGCTCATGGGTCGTCGTCGCTCCTACGACTTTATTTATAACATGCGTACCAGCAAGACTTTGTGGAGCTCAAATGAAGATTGCGTAGACGGGATTAATGGTGCAACGATCGGAATTATCGGATATGGAACAATAGCCAAGTGGCTGGTCAAGTATTTGAGAGCTTTTGATACAAGAATAATTGTTAACTGTGATTTTTGCAGCGATGAAGAAGCCACTCAAGCCGGCATCGAGGTTGAACCGGATCTGGACAAAATGATTGGAAGATGTGATATTTTGACAGTATTGTGTTCACTCACGGATGCGACATATCATCTGCTAAACAAGGAGCGGCTGGCAATGCTTAAAGACGGAGCACTTGTTGTTAACGTTGCCAGAGGTATGATTATTGACGAGGCAGCGCTAATTAAAGAACTTGAAAGCGGAAGATTATTTGCGGTAATGGATGTTTACGAAAAGGAACCACTCCCTCCGGATAGTCCGCTCCGCAGTCTTTCAAATGTGTATACATTCCCACATGTTGGCGGTAAGACCCGCGAGTGCAGAAGCAACATGGGAAGAATAATTGTTGAGGATGTTGAAAGACTTAAAAATGGACAGGAACTTGTTAATGCAATACCGCTTGAAGCATTTGACAGAATGACCGAGCATGTGGCCAGAAAAGAATAAAATAGAAATATAAAAGTTCAATAATATTTTATAAAAAGGGAGATGAGAAAAATGCCGGAAAAAAATTATACTACGGCTTCCGACGAGATTTTGGAGTTGACAGAAATATGCCAAAAGAACAGTTCCATTGACCCGGAACTTTATGCCAAATATGAAGTTAAAAGAGGATTAAGAGATATCAATGGCAAAGGTGTATTGGCAGGTCTTACAGAAGTAGGTGATGTGCGCGCGTATATTATTCAAGATGGTGAGATGATTCCATGCGAGGGCAAATTGTTCTACAGAGGAATTGATGTTGAACAGATAGTTGATAATGTATTGGCCGAAAAGCGCCATGGATTTGAAGAGACGATTTATCTGCTGATGTTCGGCGAACTGCCAAATAAAGAGCAGCTTGATAATTTTAATAGGATATTAGTTGAATATCGGGAGCTGCCTTCAGGATTTGTTAGAGATATTATTATGAAAGCACCAAGCCGTGATATGATGAATGGTCTTGCGAGAAGCACTCTGACATTGTACTCATATGATGAGATGGCCGATGATACTTCAATACCAAATGTTATCAGACAGTCACTTCAATTAATCTCGTTATTCCCGCTATTATCTGTTTACGGATACATCGCTTTTAATCATTATCACAATGGACAAAGTCTGTATATTCATAAGCCGGATTTGAAACTTTCTATTGCTGAAAATATTCTGCACATGCTTCGCCCTGACAGCAAGTTTTCTGAACTCGAAGCAACGATTCTAGATCTCGCGCTTATTCTTCATGCTGAACATGGCGGCGGCAATAATTCAACTTTTACAACACATGTTGTTTCATCATCAGGAACCGACACCTATTCATCGGTTGCCGCATCGCTTGGTTCACTAAAGGGCCCAAAACACGGCGGAGCGAATATTAAAGTGGTTCAAATGTTTGAAGATATCAAGGCTAATGTGAAAGATTGGGGCGATGAAACTGAGGTTTCGGAATACTTAAAATTGCTGCTTCACAAAGAAGCATTTGACAAATCAGGACTTATCTATGGCATGGGACATGCCGTGTATTCACTGTCTGATCCGCGAGCCAATGTTTTTAAAGGTCTCGTCGAAGAACTGGCAATTGAAAAGGGTCTTGAAGATGAATTCAAGTTGTATTCAAATGTTGAAAGGCTGGCACCGGAAGTAATTGCCATCGAGCACAAAATATACAAAGGCGTAAGCGCCAATGTAGATTTTTACAGCGGATTTTTATACAATATGCTCAATCTGCCAAATGAATTATTTACACCGATATTCGCAATCGCTCGCATTGCAGGATGGAGCGCGCACAGAGTTGAGGAGTTGCTAAATGCCGGCAAAATTGTTCGTCCGGCTTATAAAAGCGTATCGCCGCTGAGAGACTATATCCCTATTTCTGAAAGATAGGCTAAATAATGTCAAACAAAAAACATATTAATCTTGAAAAGGATGCCGTTGGTGGGTTGCTTCTTAGGCTTATCATACCCGCATTTTTGGCACAACTGATCAGCGCAACATATATTTTTGCTGATCGTGTTTTTATTGGTATGATGGGCGATCCGCTTTCAATCGCAGGAATTGGAATTGTGTTTCCGATTCCTATTTTTTTGGCAGCAATTATTTCATTATTAAGCACAGGCGCTGCACCTTATGCAGCAATGAAAATGGGAGAGAAGGACAACGCAACTGCGGAGAAAGTGCTGGGCAATTGTACAATATTATTGATCGCATTCGGAGTTCTCATTCCGCTAATAATGATTCCGCTGATTAATCCGATTTTATATTTTTTTGGAGCGAGCGAGAGTACTCTTCCATATGCAAGCGACTATGTTGTAACATATCTTGCCGGCAGTATTTTTCCTCTTATTGCAATTTCACTAAATGGTTTTATTTCGGTACAGGGATTTGCCAAGACGGGTATGATTGCATTGTTTGTAAGCTCAATCATTAATATCATTTTGGATCCGATTTTTATTTTTGGATTCGGTATGGGTGTGAGAGGAGCTGCGCTGGCAACCGTTATTGCACAGGGTTTGGCAGCAGCGTGGGTAGTAAGATTCTTGATGTTTTCCAAAAGAGCTCAAATAAAGATAAAACTTAGCAATTTAAAAATATACGGCGGAATAACGAAAAAAATAATTTTACTGGGGCTCTCACCATTCATTATGCAGATAACAGAGGTAATGCTGATCATTGCATTTAATACAAGTCTTAGGGCTGCTGGCAGTGACGATTACATCAGTGCAATGACAATAATTCTTGGCATTGCACTTATGCTTGCGTTGCCGCTTAATGCAATATCATTTGGAGGAATGCCCATTATAAGCTACAATTATGGTGCCGGAAAAATTGACAGGGTTTGGAAGGCATTCAAATATATTTTTATCTCAAGCAGCGCATTTTCAATTTTATTCTGGGCATGCGCAATGCTTATTCCACAGTATATTGTTGCACCATTTACAGGTGATGTTCACTTGCAGGAGATTACCACATACGGAATGAGATTATTTTTTGCCGGCGCATTTTGTATGGGTACTCAGTTTGTATGCACTATAACATTTATAGGCGTATGCCAGCCAAAATTTCCTGCGCTTATGGCTACGATTAGAAAAGTAGTTATTATAATTCCGCTAATATTTATTCTTCCTAAATGGCTTGGAATAGACGGAGTTTTTGTTGCCGAAACAGTTGGCGACATTGCCGGCGCCACAGTTAATGCAATATTATTCTTTGCAGTATTCGGAAAAGTATTACGCGAACGTCATTTTTATGTCATGAATCGAGTCAACGAACAATTGAATTGATTATATTATATACTGCGCAAAGCATCAATAGGGTTGAGCCTCGATGCTTTATTAGCAGGAGCAAGTCCGAATACTATGCCGACCGTTACCGAAAACACGATTGCAAGAATGACGGTTGAAGGCGCGAGTGAAAAGGTCACATCTATCAAGATGCAGGCTACATAAGCGATCAGGACACCTAAGGCAAATCCGATTATGCCTCCAAACAGGGAGAGGAAAATAGATTCTAAAAGAAACTGAAGTTGAATTCTGTTTGGTTTTGCACCGAGAGCTTTGCGCAGACCTATCTCAGTTGTGCGTTCGGTAACAGAAACCAACATCATGTTCATGATTCCTATGCCGCCAACGAGAAGAGAGATTGAAGCGATACCTGCGAGCATAAGTGAAAGCATACCGGTCATCTGCGAAATTATATCAAGAAAGCTTTGCATGTTGATTATGGAGAAGCCGTTGCTGTTATTGTTGAACGCCTGATTTAATGAGCTTTCAATATCGGCAGTTGTACCATCCGCAAGTTTGCCGTCAACAATGTAAACATCAAGCAGATTTATATACCTTGTTCCTTGAAAACTCATTGCCGTTGTATAAGGAATTAATACTGCATTATTATTTGAATTCAGATCAAAGCCTGAAGACTTCTGCAATGTTCCTATTACAGTATAATCAACTCCGCCAAAAGTTACAGTTTTGCCGATGGGATCTTCTGCAAAAAAAAGTTCATTAATTATATTGTAGCCTACAAGACAAACTTTATTTTTATCCTGGATATCAAGAATGTTTATTGCGCGTCCCGATGCCATTAGATTATCGGTCTTGGCAAAATATACTTCATTTTTACCTTGGATGCTGACCTTCTCATAAACTTTTTTATTATACACGATGGAAGTCCGACTGCTCATTGTTGGGGAAACACCGTCAATATTGGCAATCTTCGATATATCATTAATATCGTTATCGCTTAACCCCGGTTTTAAAGGCGTACCTGATGCGGTAATAGTTATTTTATTAGCACCAAGCGTTGCAACTGTACTGGTGACACTGCTTGTTGCTGCCTGAACAATTGTAATGAGAGCGATAACTGAAGAAACACCGATAACAATTCCGAGTATGGTCAGAAATGAACGCATCTTGTTATGAATGATATTTGTCCAAGACATTTTAATCGACTCTTTTAGCATCGCAAACATGTTATCCGACCTCCATTCCATAAGAGCCTTCGCTGAGCTGACCATCGAGAATTTTTACAATTCGGCTGCCACGGCTGGCAATTTTTTCGTCATGAGTAATCATAACTATCGTTTTGTTTTCAGCGTGCAATTCGCTAAAAAGATCCATAATCTGGACACCTGTCCTTTGGTCGAGAGCACCGGTCGGTTCATCCGCAAGTAAGATTGTTGGCTCGGTAACCATAGCGCGTGCAATTGCAACACGTTGCTGCTGTCCACCGGATAATTGATTTGGTTTGTTTTTAATTTTGTCTGTAAGTCCAACGCGTTCAAGTATTTCGAGAGTTTTCTGTTTACGCACCTTCGGCGAATACCCCGCATAGATTAAAGGTAGTTCAACATTTTCAAATGAAGAAAGTCTTGGCAGAAGCTGAAACAACTGAAAGATAAATCCTATCTCTTTGTTTCTGATAAATGAAAGTTCACTTTCGTCAAGATCTTCAACTTCGTTGCCGTTGAGAATGTAGCGTCCGCTCGTTGGAACATCAAGACAGCCGATAATATTCATAAGTGTTGTTTTGCCGCTGCCCGAAGGACCAAGCACCGAAAGAAATTCTCCACGATTAATCTGAAGATTAACATTATTCAAAACGGTTTGTTCTTCGCCACCCAAGTTATATATTTTTACAATATCCTGCATATCAAGTATTTTTTCCAATGTTAACCTCCGAAAGATGAGGAATTGCCTGTGCCGGTTCCGGTACTGCTGCTTGAACTGCTGCCTGAGGAACCTGTGCTGCGTGAAGCGAAGAGGGCTGAGGCTGCTTGTTTTACAATCTTCTTGTAGACAACAGTATCTGTTATTGCGAGACCTTCCTTGACCTCAACTCTGATTCCGTCGTTGACACCGACAGGAATAAAAATCTGTTTTAATGGTTTGGATTCCCCATCTTTCACCATTATATAAGGAGTGTTGTTGTTGTCAAACTGAAGAGCATTCATGGAAATTGTTACAACGTCAGTCACTTGCTTATTTATTATTTTTGCTTCACAGCTCATGCCGACTTTAATAGTGCTGTCCATTCCGAGATCTATTACAGCAGTAAAATATGATACACTGTTTTGAATTGTCGCTGTCTGTGAAATCTTTGAAATCTTGCCATTGATTTTTTTGTCTATTGCGCTGACAGTAACTTCAACTTCCTTATTAAGTGCAATTGAAGATAAATCATATTCATCAACTTTTATCGTAACCTGCAAGGCATCAAAATCAACGATATTGGCAAGCTTCATTCCTGCTGCCACTTGCTGGTTTTCATC
>JANYKE010000120.1 GCA_025361685.1 Eubacteriales bacterium
AAATGATGATGATGCCAGAAATGTAATGGATTCACTTTCGGAAAGCGGATTTATGGTTACCAAGCTATGCTCGTCCGGCGGATTTCTTAAGTCAGGTAATACAACTTTATTGTGTGGAGCTGAAGAAAGCCGCCGGACGAGCATAGCTTGGTAACCATAAATCCGCTTTCCGAAAGTGAATCCATTACATTTCTGGCATCATCATCATTTACAATCGCTATTATAAGCTTCATGACTTTTGACCTCCCAACAAAATAATATATTCCTTTATTTTAGAAAAGACACTATTAACGTCTTGTGTTGCATCAATTACTTTTATTCTTTCGGGGAAACGTTTTGCCAGCGCATGAAATCCGGCGTGCACGTGAACCTGAAAATCCATGCCTTCATTTTCTATCCTGTCGGTAGCTGCCGCTGCCATACGCCTCTTCAATGCAACCTTCGGAGAAATGTCCATGAAAAATGTTATGTTGGGCATCACTCCTGATGTGGCGAATTTGTTTATTCTTATTATTTCTTCCAGGTCGCTGTCACGCCCAAAGCCTTGGTAGGCATAAGATGAATCAACAAATCTGTCGCAAATAACTGTCTTGCCCTCTTTCAACGCAGGAATAATTTTCTCTTCCATAATCTGCGCACGTGCGGCGGCATAAAGAAGGATTTCTGTTTTTGTGCTCATAGCGGTATTGCCGGTATCAAGTAAAATGCTTCTAATCTTTTCGCTAATCGCTGTGCCGCCCGGTTCACGCATCACAACAACGTTATGTCCGGCTCCCTCCATGTACTCTTTGATAAGCGGAATCTGAGTGGACTTACCACAGCCATCCGTGCCTTCAATACTTATGAACAATCCTTTGTACTTGATGCGCAACATATATTTATCCTTTTACCACAACTTTATGAAAAACCTTTTTACCCTTTTTGATAACCAATTCCTTGTCACTAAAGTCGGTCGCCGTAACCATGTAAGCGAAATCAGTAATCTTAACTTCCGCATTCTGTTTAATCAAACTTATCCCGCCCTGCATAATTAGCCTCTTGCCCTCGCCCTTTGACGGAACAATACCTGTCGCCAAAAGCAAATCTGAAATACTTATTCCGGCAGCAATCTTACTCTCATCAATATCTGTAGTCGGCATCTCAATATCCGTTGATCCCGCTTCAAACAGTGACTCGGCTGTTGCCTTAGCTTTGTTAGCCTCTTCCTCACCATGAACAATCTTCGTAATCTCGTAAGCAAGCACCTTCTTGGCTTCGTTTATTTCTTGATCTTTCAATGCCCCCAGCCTCTTAACTTCATCAACCGGTAAAAATGTCAGAATGTAAAGTGTATCTTCTACACTTGCATCATCGATGTTTCTCCAATACTGATAGAAATCATACGCTGACGTCTTATCTGCATCAAGCCATATTGCACCGCTTTCGGTCTTGCCCATCTTATTACCCTCAGAATTAAGCAGCAACTTAAATGTTAAACCAAATGCCGGTTTCCTCTCAACCTTTCTTATCAATTCCACTCCGGCAATAATATTTGACCACTGATCGTTTCCGCCAAACTGTACGGAACAACCGTATTTTCTGAACAACTCAAGAAAATCGTACGATTGCAGCAACATGTAATTAAACTCGAAAAATGACAATCCCTTCTCCATTCGCTGTTTGAAGCATTCGGCTGTCAACATGCGGTTAACGGAAAAATGAACGCCTATATCTCTTATAAATTCAATGTAATTTAATTCAAGAAGCCAGTCTGCATTGTTAACAATTATTGCTGCGTTCTCGCCTTCGAAGTCCAGAAACTTTGAAAACTGAACCTTAAATCTGCTCACATAATAATCAATCTCTTCCTTGTTGAGCATCCTACGCATATCCGTTTTACCGGTCGGGTCGGCAACGAAAGCAGTTCCGCCGCCAACAAGAATAATCGGCTTGTGTCCATGCTTTTGCATGTGAGAAGCAACCATAAGCTGTACGAAGCTTCCTATGTGCAGGCTGTCGGCCGTCGGATCAAATCCAACATAAAATGTCACCTTTTCCTTGCCAAGCAGTTCCTTCAATTCTTCTTCGTGTGTTATCTGTTCGACATATCCTCTTTCGAAAAGCACATCAAACACATTTCTGTTGTTTATATCTTTTATATCTGCCATTTTATAAGCCTTCCTGTGTTTTATACCAAGGCCTCTTTGAGCACTTCGTGTGCTGCCTCAAGCTGATCCATGATTTTTATTCCCTGCGGACATTTCGTTTCGCATATCCCGCACTTGGTGCATGATGTTACCCCGCCATCAGGGTGTCTGCGGTGAAGTTCTCTGTACTCTTCAAATGCCCATTCTTTAGCGCCATAGACTTGATAGCCGCTGTACATGTCAAAAATCCATTCGATAATTACTCCGTTCGGACAAGGCATGCAGTACTGACAGCTGGTGCAATATAAATCTGAAATCTTTTTCTTCTCTTGAATAAGATTCTTTATATTGTCCTTTTCGGTTTCGGTAAGTTCAGCGAAATTTGAAACTGCGGCAACGTTTTCCTCGATCATCTCAACGCTTGTCATTCCTGAGAGTGCGCAGTCAACATTTGGATTGGAGAGTACAAATTTGAGTCCCATTTCGGCGCTGGTCTTGGCATCGAGTCCCGCCTCATGTGCAATTGTTGCAGGGAAATGTGCAATTTTTCCGCCGCACAACGGTCCCATAATTACAACTCCCACGCCTTTTTCTTTTGCATATGCTATGGCATCTTCGTTTCGTCTGTCAATAATATTGTATTGGCACAGAACCGAGCTGAACAATCCTGTGTCTATATTTTTTTTCATGCTCTCCGGGTCGCCGTGGAATGAAAATGACAGATGTTTGATGAGGCCTTCTTCTTTAGCTTTGGCAGCCTCGGCAATTACATTGTAGTCGGCATCATTTTGCAGAAGTCTTTCATTGTTGAATCCGTGAAAATGATGGAAGTCGATGTAATCAACATCTAATCTCTTTAGTTCTAGCTCAAGAGCTTTTCTGTACCCGCCGTACTTTTCGAGTCCGTCTTTTGCAACCTTTGTGGAAATATAAATCTTATCTCTAAATCCCTTTATCGCTTTGCCTAAAGAAATCTCGCCTTTTTCATGCAAATAAAATAATGCAGTATCAAAATAATTGATTCCGAGCTCGTAAGCCCGCTTACACATTGCGTCTGCTAGGTCTTGATCAATTTCTTGCTGTCCGTTAATATCAATCATCGGAAATCGCATACAGCCAAATCCCAACGAAGAAATCTTAATCCCTGTCGTGCCGAAATCCCTGTAAATCATATAATTCCTCCTAAATTTATGTATGGATTAATTATCACTGTTTCGCCCCCAATTGTCAAGACCACAGTAAAGTACATCACATACAAGTAAACAAACAATTTTAAAAAACCCAAAACAAAAACTACCCCGCGAAGGGATAGCCTTTGATATTTATAACATGAATCTACTTGTTTTATTTTGTCTTTAGCTTTCCTGCGTCTTATGCGCTAGATTCGCTTTTTCTCCAATTGTTGTATGAGATTTGGTACTTATACTTCTCAAGCACCTCTTCTTCAATTCTTTTTGCATTTTCATCTGTATTCTGTTGTTCTAAGTTTGAAATAACAGGAAACTTTCCCGGTTCTAATAGTTTGTATCCAATTTCCAGGAATGCGTTGTGTGATGAGTCAAGATTTTTTTTCATATATAAAATGTAATCAGTATTTTCAGTCATTACAAAATCATCGTAATTCATTATAATCGGGCTTGGTGATAATTCTTTGTCTGTAATATAAGCAGCATTTTCTGCTACATAGATTGTCTCACTTGCATATCTGCCATTAAGGATTTTAGTCACTTTTATTTCTCGTTCTGTATAACACCAAGTCATCGTTCTTGACCCGTTGGGCAAACAAAATCCGGATTCAGCATATATTATTTTTGGTTCCTCGTATATTATCGACTTAACGGGAGAACCTATAATGACTAATTCTGCTGCTTCGCATAATTCTTTTTCTGAATTGTATATTCCTGCAAAACGGTTCATTTTATGTTTCCTCTTTTCATGTGTTATTGTGCAAAGTCTAGGATGGTTATGTTTTGCGGGGTAATACGGTTATTCGTATTACCCCACAATCCAAAGGGGTATTTCAACTTGCTTCATGAAAAGCAGTGGTACACTAATTTACATTTACATAATCGCTAATACGCGTAACTATTGTGCTTGTCTCTAAATCCAGAACTCTTATTAATCCTTGCGGAGAAAACAAGTGTAAATAGTTACCAAACATATGCATGTCTGTTGCTGAGAGATCACTTTCTTTATAATTTACTATTTTTAATTCTGCAACTTTTCCGGATGTGGCATCCAGCCTTAATAGCTTGTTTTTTTCACTTGTAAAAGTCATTATTAGAATATTTCCGCCGGCGTCCACGTTAAAACATGACATATAAGTATTAAGCTCTGTTACTTTTTCAAGAGCATTCAACTTGCCAGCCATTCCGTTTA
>JANYKE010000073.1 GCA_025361685.1 Eubacteriales bacterium
AGTTGTGTCAGCAATGTTAACTTCGTTTTCCAATCTATTACCACTCTCTCAAATATTTTGGCCTTATATTTTTATTGCCTTACGAACTTCTTCCAGTGTCGCTTTTGCTCTAATCGAAGCTTCTTTTCTGCCCTGTTCAAGAATATCATAAACCATGTCTTTGTTTTTCAAGTACTCAATTCTCCTATCGTGAATCGGCACAAAAAATTTTTGCATATTATCGATCAAGTTTTTCTTGCACTGGACGCATCCTATCTCACCTTTTTTGCATGCCACAGAAATACTGTCAACTTCATTCTCGCTAAACACTTTATGAAATGCATATACACTGCAAATATCAGGGTGTCCCGGATCATCCTTTTTAATTCTGGCGGGATCAGTGACCATTCCGCGAACTTTTGCGGCAACCTCATCCGGCGAATCAGAAATCGAGATTGTATTGTTATAGCTCTTGCTCATTTTTCGTCCATCAGTTCCCGGAAGAGCTGTTGTCTTGGTTAGAAGTGATTTCGGTTCAGGGAAAATCTCCGTGTACAAGAAGTTGAACCTTCTTCCGATTTCTCTGGTCAATTCAATGTGGGGCAGCTGATCTTCTCCAACCGGCACTGCATCGGCTTTATACATCAATATATCTGCCGCCTGCAAGCATGGATAACCAAGAAATCCATATGTAGAAATATTTTTTTCCGAAAGCTCATTGAGTTGTGATTTATATGTTGGACATCTTTCAAGCCATGAAAGCGGTGTGATCATAGAAAATATCAGAAACAACTCTGTGTGCTCCGGGATTTGACTTTGGACGAATATTGCATTTTTTGCAGGATCAAGCCCTGCACTCAACCAGTCAACAGCCATTTTAAATGTATTCTCTTTAATTGAGTCAGTATTTTCATACTCAGTTGTGAGTGCATGCCAATCAGCAATAAAGTAATAACCTTTATATTCATTTTGGAAATTTATCCAATTACTTAGAGCTCCGAAATAATTGCCCAGATGAGTGATTCCGGTTGGTCTCATACCGCTAAGTATAATTTTTTCCTTCATAATCGTAATACCTTTCCTATATGTAGTAATATACAACTTGCAAATATCGTAACACAATGCTACAATAATTTCAATGTAATTTCACTCAATTTGGAGGTGCGACTTTGGATTTACTAGGCGGTTTATTTTCAAGGGATTGGCTTATTACCACACTATACATACTACCGGGCATTATCTTGGGATTTACTTTTCATGAGTTTTGCCATGCTGCTGTTGCTGTTCGCCTTGGCGACCCAACTCCAAAACATCAAAAGAGACTGACTCTTAATCCCCTTGCACACATTGATCCGATTGGATTTATAGCCATGATTTTATTTCATTTCGGATGGGCAAAACCGGTAATGATCAATCCCAATAATTTTAAAAACCCTCGCCGTGACGATATGTTGGTATCCGTTGCGGGACCTATTTCGAATTTAGTTCTTGCGACTGTTATGTTTGTTATATTTAAATTTCTTCCGATTAGTCCAATGTCTCCAACAAGCAATGACCCAATGAGTATATTTGCGATAATAGTCTATTACGCTTTCTTTTTTAACATTGTACTATTTGTGTTTAATCTTATCCCGATTCCACCGCTTGACGGTTATCATGTAGCAAGAAATTTTATTCCATACAAGTATTTTGACAAATTGGCAGTATTCGAACGCTACTCCATTTATATATTGCTTGCTGTTATTTTCTTGCTAGGCAATTACATTTTTTTGGCTGCAGATTTTATTAGGTCTTTATATTATATGCTTCCATTTTAATTATTGCTTATCCAATTATATTATTACTTTAAGAGATTTAAATGTTTTGTCCGTGCAAACTCTGACATATTCTTCGGTTATCGCGGACAGCTCTTTTTGAACCGGCTCTGAAACTCCAAACGAAAAAACATCTTCAACCTTCGCAAAAACAATATGCCTAAGTGCAAGTGCTGTTGACGGAATAATTTTAACGTCTGCAACTTCCCCTTGCTCTGTGCAAATGCAGCTTTTGCAAACTATACCTGAATGCCCGTATGAAAACGTTGCAGCTTCCCTTTCTTCTTCAAACTCCTTATTGCAAATAACACAGACGTTAACACAAGGTGCAACTCCTGAGTACATCATTGATCGCATCTCAAAAATTGATTTTATCAAATTCTTGTTTTTTCTGGTCAAATAATACAGGCTGTTAAGAAAAAGTTTTAACAGGTCTTCACTTTCATCTTCTTCTTGTGCAATTGCATTTACTATTTCGCAAAAATAGCAAGCATAAAAATACGCATCCAAATCATTTCGTATCTCATAAAATGATTCACATATATTGATATCATTTGCGCTATACATCGTCTTGCCTTTATATAAGGTAAATTCACTATAGCAAAGTAAAGATGCTGCCGCCGCTACGCCACTTTTACCTTTTCTTGCCCCTTTGACTGACACGGAAATAATACCGTGTTCTGCTGTAAGTACAGCCAAAATTTTATCGGTCTCTCCGAAATTAACTTCTCTGGTAACTATTCCTTTAATTTTCAAGTATGCCATGCGCTCACCCTACTTTTTTTCATAACCTAATTGTCTCAGCATGCTTGTATTATTCTTCCAGTCTTTTTTAACCTTGATATGCAGTTGTAGAAAAACCTGTGTATTCAAAAAATATTCTATGTCGGTTCTTGCAAATGATCCGATTGTCTTAATCATTTCTCCGCCCTTGCCGATAATAATTGCTTTGTGGGTTTCCTTTTCGCAAAAAATTGTTGCATCGATATCAATTAATTCTTTTCCACCCTTACCTATTCTATCTTTAAATTTATCGATCTCAACGCCAATGCCATGCGGAACCTCATCATTAAGCAGCCTTAGCATTTTTTCGCGAATTATTTCTGCAACAATAACCTTCTCCGGTTGGTCGGTAAATTCATCATCAGGAAAATATTTCGGACCCTCTTGCATATTTTTTCTAATTTCTAAAAGCAGAACATCCACACCTTCGCCGGTCTGAGCTGAAATGCAAAAAATGCCATCAAACTCAATTACATTTTTATACATTTCAATTACTTCTAAAATCTTTTCTTTTTTTATTGTATCAATCTTGTTAATTGCAAGAAATATTTTTGCATCTTTATTTTTCTTTCTTGCTCCAACTATCAGGTCAGCATTTCCCGGAAATTCATTCTTCTTTTTTGCATCAATCAGAAACAGAATAATATCTGTGTCTTTCATACTGCTCTTTGCAGAATTGACCATATACTCATCAAGCTTCGAGGTAGGACTATGCAGCCCGGGTGTGTCAAAAAAAATCATTTGATAATCTTCGCCGGACAAAATGCCTCTAATTGAGTTGCGCGTAGTTTGTGGTTTCTTTGAAACAATCGCAATCTTCTCTCCTAGAATCTTGTTTAGCAGAGTTGACTTCCCCACATTTGGTCTTCCGACAATCGAAATGAATCCTGATTTAAAGCTCATATCGTCCTCCAATAATTTCTTTTTGCAATTCAAACATTTTTTTCTCATCAGAATCATTTTCATGATCGTAACCAATCAAATGTAAGAGGCCATGTAAGGCTAGAAAAGATATTTCTCTTTCGATAGAATGTTTGTATGATTTAGCTTGCGCTATTGCTTTTGGTAATGATATTACAACATCTCCGATTATCAAATGTCCGGTTTCGGGATCATAATCAGCATTCTCTTCAAGTAATGTTCCGTTTGAAAACCCGGAAATGGGGAATGATAATACATCCGTTGTTTTGTTAATACTTCGGTGCTCACAATTAATTGTCTTCATCTCTTCATCATCAACAAAAATAATTGCAACATCAATTTGTTGCAAAATTCCGATATGCAATAATGCCTGATCAAATGTTTTTTTGACAAGCCTGCGAAAAGTCATTTTTGCATTTTGGTTTTTACAATTGATACTTGAAAGATTAGCTGTTCTGAAGATGAAAGAATACTTATTCATTCTTAACCTCATCACTCTTTCTGAGAGCTTCAAGTTCCGGATAGGCAATCCTTGTATGATACATTCCGTTTAGAATCTTAATAAATGTTCTTGAAGCGATTCCAATCTGATTTAATGTAATGTTACAATTGTCAAGTTGTCCATCATTTAGTTTTTCTTTAATCAATTTATGAACAAACTTGTCTATTGCATCTTCGGTTTTCTCGGGCAGGCTCCTTACTGCAGCTTCTATTGAATCAGCTAGCATTACCAATCCTGCTTCAATACTAACAGGTCTTGGATTTGGATATCTGTAATCATCAATATTAACATTCTCAGCACCGTACTTTTCAACTGCCTTAGCATAGAAATAGTGCACAACAGTGTTGCCATGATGCTGTTCAATAATGTCACAAATCTGCTGAGGAAGCCTATATTTCTTCGCAATTCTTACTCCTTCAGAAGTATGATTCTTTATTATTTCAGTGCTCGTTTCGGGCAGGATATTATCGTGAGGATTAATTAGCAGTTGATTTTCCTTGTACATATATGCTTTTGGCATTTTCCCAACGTCGTGGTAGAGAGCGCCAACGCGAGTTAGTTCCGGATTAGCGCCAACCTGCGTTGCCGCTATCTCTGCCAGATTGCCAACCATAAGTCCATGATGATAGGTTCCGGGCGCTTCCATAAGCAGCTTTTGAAGAAGCGGACTGCTCGAGTTTCCCAGTTCCAAAAGCTTCATAGGCGTCAAGAAATCAAATATTGTTTCGACAAATGGCATCAAGCCAATTGTTATCAGTGATGCAACAATTGCATTTATAAAACCGTATCCGCATGTAATCATTAATTGAATCGGATCAATCTGATTAAAAAATACTACTGCAAAAAGTACTACTATATTTGAAATTCCTGCAAGAAGCATCAAAAGCGGAAGTCTGCTTCTTTTCTTGATTTTTGAGGCAACAAAAGCGCTCACTGTACCTGTGACAAGAATTATTGATAGCATTTCAATATCTCCTGATGTCATAAAGAAAGCAGCAAAAAGAATGACCGAATTTACCGCAAGACTTTTTCTCATTCCCAACAGCGTACCAAGCAGCATCGGTGCAATCAATACCGGTAGTGCAAACTTCCACAAATCATATATAAAGAATGTCAACAATAATACAACTACAATAATTATGCAAATAAACAAGAATTCCTTGAATGGTATTCGTTTTTCTTTTGCAAATTTATACAGCAGCAGATATAGAATCAATCCCATTATTAATGTAATAACAAGACTGCTTATAAAATATTGCCAGTTAATTCCATTTGATGTTGAATAAATATTTAATTCGGTAAGTCTATCGATAGTTTCCTGTGTAACTGTTTGCCCATAGTTAATTATTCTTTCGCCTTTTTTAATTGTATCCGCCGTGATTGTTGCAGCATATACTTCGGAATATTTCTGATTTTTGTTGAATTCAGTTAAGCTGGCGTCAAGCTGACGATTTGGGACAATAACATTTTTTAATATTTCTGAATTAAAAGTCTTTAGATAATTTGCCAAGTCACTGCCGACAACATTCTGCTGGAGGCTATTCAAAGTATCTGCAACATTATCAGAAGTGATATCATTTTTCATTGCAGAAGTAATTTCATTTTTTATTTTCTGTTTTGAATTTGCAACTGCGTCTGCATTTGTCGGTATAATAAGTTGAAGTGATACATCCTGACTTATAACAACACTCTTTGCCGCAAGGTCTGTTACCACTTGTGCTGCAACTGTTTTTGTTTGCGAGGCAAGCAAAGTATTATAATTTTTATCGCGCGTAGTGGTTCCGGCTGTTTGAAGGTTAGCAACCGGTTTGGAAACGCTTGATTCAACGACAGAATAGTAATTATCAACTTTCACAAGCGAATCGTAGTATACATTATATATTTCTGTGTAAACCGGCTTCACAGCATCTGCGGCAATTTTAGCCTCAGCTTCTGCCCTCACTTTGTAGACACTGTCACGTGGTGCAACAATATCATACCTTGATATGTCACCTACTTGAAGTGAATATTTCAGTGGCAAAACAGAATTATAGATAATGATAAATGCACAGATAAAGGCAAAGAAGGCTGTAATAACAAATGGATTTATTATCCTCTTTCTTGTTTCTTGATCATTTATAATTTTTTTCAAATCTAAAATTCGATTTATTTTTTTCTTCATTCAACTGGCTCCAAGTTTTTTGTAATCATTTCTGTGTTATTATACGCTATTTTTTCAAATTCTTCAATGCATCAACAATTTCTTCCTTTTGAATAGTACTTGTAAATGAAAAATTGCACTCAAGTGCTTGTGAAAAAGCAGTTTCTGCTCTGTCAGTCTCGCCTATTTTCATTAAGGCTGTTCCATAATTATAATATATTTCCGGAAATAATATTTCATTTGAAATTATTTTCTCGTATATTTCAATTGCTTTTTCCGGCTCTCCGTTTTTTATTAGACACGCGGCATAATTATCAATAATAACGGGGTCGCTTGAGCTGTAATCATATGCTTCCCTATTGAAATCAAGTGCCTCATTTATTGGCAGCATTTCAAGTTTATAATATCCTAAAGTTCCATATATGATTGTGTTTCTGTAATCTGCAATAACTTCTTCAGCAACACCCATTGCTTCATGCTTCTTATCAGTTTTCCATAACAACAGTGACAATGTTGATTTATACTTTACATATTCCCTGTCTGTCATATCTTTCTTTGAAAGAAATTCCAGTGCTTTCAAGCATTTTGTTGTATCACCTATTTTCAATTGCATATATGCATAGAAATTTAAATTTGCCGAATTTAAATGCCCTGTACGCCATGCACGCTCAAACCATTTATATCCATTGGCGCTATCACCAAACGCATATCGGTTACGTCCAATAGTCGTAAGTATTGATGGATATTTAATCACGACAACTACAGAAATGTAAATTAGCGCAAGAATAACTGCAACACGAAAATTGAAAAACATGTAAATCACTATTGCAACAGCAGCCAGAAAAAAAGCAAATGAGATAATTGAATTTCTTTTTTCAATATCCATATTAGTATTTTCAGCCTTTCTTAATCCAATTGGATAATTGCGGCAAATCAAAATATTTCAACATTCCCGGTATTATCATCGAAGTGATATTATCCGGTCTATAATATTTTTTACCAACAAAATCTTCACTCAAACTTTCGGGACAATTAACAAAATCAAAATCATTTATACGTGAATCAATAAGTGTCGCCATGAGCACATAGCTGCAATATCTATCTTTTGCAAACAATTTTATGTCTGATGCATCAATCATTAATTCTTCTATTGCAAAATCAATTGCTTTAATAACATCATATACGCGTATCGCTGCCAAGCTGTCTCCCAGCCAAAACAAGTCCATTCCTCCGCGCCATATGCTTCCTTCAAGATCATATACATTTGAAAATGCTGATCCGCTTTTTACTTCCGGGGGCAAATTCACTCCATCGGCAGTGAGATCAACAACTAGTGCAGCTCTACCGGCATTTAGGATAGCCTCAATTGATGTAATATTTTCTTCGATATTCAGTGTTCCCATATTCCAAAAGCAAATTGTAATTGGCAGACGTTTATCCTTATCTTCAATTCTATTTATCATAATCGAATTGGCCCACAACAGTTTCTGAGTGCGCCAAATCACATTTGCGATCATTTTATCAATATAATATACCGGTTTTTTAAATCTTGGATTAAGCTTCCAGACATCACGACATCCAATCACTCGTTCTGAAAGCCATTTTCTTGCTCGTGCTTCAGCATCCATATTTTCCAAAATTTCTTTTTGAAAGAAATGCAGTCTCTCAAGATTTTCATCGAAAACAATTTTTGCATCCCTATATTTTTCCTCTTTGAGAAGACATCCGCTTTCAGTACAAATAAGTCTTTCGCTGTCAACAGCTTTCTTTGCAGAACACTGTTCCTCAGAAATATCAATATTGTTTAAATGCTTGTTAAAGAAAATTGCGGATTCGCCTGCCATTGCAAAAGTGTATCCGTGTCTGGAGTAATCCTCAAATAATTCGATAAACTGTTCCTTATCTGTACCATAAAGTCTCCATATCCTTTTGCATCTTGAAACGCTGTCCCTTGCTCCTTCAATCGGGAAAAAATCATATTTTACTCCCAAAACAAGAACAGGTTTTGGAGCCATAGCAAGCAGAATATCCTCATGGTCAAATCCAAGTTTTGTCATCTCCGGCCATATCTGTTCTGCATCCTGAGCATCCGTCACTTCCATCATAAATGCTCTGCGATTCATAATAAAAGTCGCCGGTGCAGCAGCTTTGATTCTGTCATCGCAAATCATAAGTAAAGCTGTCTGTGTGCCACCGCCCGAATTGCCGGTTGCCCCGATTTTTTCAGGGTCGACAGGATACTGTTGACACAGAAAATCAATCCCTCGCATAAGATCATTTAGAAAATACTTTGCAATGCCGTCCCCGACTGCATAACATTGCATGCCCGCATAAGTATGTTCATATGTTCCCCAATTAACAAGATTATCGTTAACTTTTTCTTCATAGTAGCTTTCCCTCTCTCCTTGTCCAACCGGATCTTGAGAGAGAACAATCAAACCACTTTTGGCAATTATCTCACAAACTGTGTGATACTCATTTGCATGTTTTGCATCTCTGTAATGTCCGCATGAAAAAATAACAGCACCTGAATTTTGTTTATAGCCATCAGGTATGTAAACATTAGCAGTTACATATACATTTGGGCGGGACTGAAATATTATTTTATCAACCTTATATCCTTCAAATTGTTCGGTTCCGACATTTTCAAACGGGACATCGTGCCCGTAAGGCAGCATTCCTCCCATATTTTCTATAAATTTACCTTTTAAAAATTTGCGTCTCACTTCGAAATCGGTGATGTTTGTAATTGCGTCGCGGTCAGCATCACCTTTATCAAAAGCCTCGTATGAGCGGCTGTTTATAAACGATCTGAATGAATCTCGGTGATTATATAATTTATCTTCGCTTTGAATTTTTTTAATGTCAGATAGAATCATCACATTACTCCCGTTATCTGTTCTTTGTCCAACGGAGAAGCTCCGGAACATCAAAATATTTGAGCATTCCCGGAATGATAAATGCAGGAACACCGCCTTCGTAATAATATTTTACACCGGCAAAATCCTTTTCAATACTTTCCGGCAAACAACATGAAGAATATTTTCTTGCACGGTCATCGATTAACGCTGCCAACAAAACATAATAACCATATCTCTTCTCGGAATATATATCTATTTCGTTTCCTTCTATTCCATCAAAATCAGAAAATAAATTTAGCGCAGCAATCATATCATTTGTTCTTATTGCAGCAATGCTGTCATCCAGCCAGAAAATATCAGCGCCGTATTTGTACGTTTTTC
>JANYKE010000050.1 GCA_025361685.1 Eubacteriales bacterium
CTTTTTTTCTTCAATAAACTTTTCAGCTGATTCCACAGCATTTTTTACGCCAAAACAAAAACCTGCATTTTGCGCTATTCTTATGTCAAATCTCAAGCTTATATACCCTTTCCATTACTGCTTTTGAAGCTTCATTATACAATCGCTTTGAAAACTCCCTTTCTTCATTTAAAACATTAATATCAGAATTATATGTTGATTGAACATCAGCAATAATATCATTAATATTAATTGGTTTACCAAAAATTACTGTGATTTTTCTAAAGAGTTTCATGTTTCCTATTATACGAACCGGAATAATAGGAACTCCTGCTTTATGGCTTATCATTGCGACTCCTGAATGAATTCGTATTTGATCAGGTCTCTTCTTCAATGTTCTGGTTCCTTCGGGAAAGATGCCAATCAGACCTCCATTATTCAGAACTCGAAGTGCAGCAATAATTGCTGCTGTCGATGAGCGCCCCTGTCTGTGAACAGGAATGACCCCATATTTTGTAAAAAATTTGGTGATAATTTTATTTTTAAACAATTCTTCCTTGGCAAGCCATCCAATCAATCTCTTCGACTTATATCCTATTAATAAAATGTCAAAATACACAAGATGATTACCGCAAATAATTGCAGGGCCATCTTTGGGAATATTTTCAATTCCATATACCTTTGCCGGAAATATTGTTCTAAATATCATTCGGCAAACTGCTCTTATAAATGATTCAAGCATAGGTTTCACCAATAGCTTTCTTAACTAAAGTAAATACTTCTTCAAATGTTTCATCAGGTGTGTTGGCTGTTGTATCAACTGAAAATGCATCGTCAGCTTTCATAAGCGGTGCAAGTGTTCTTGAACTGTCATTCTTATCTCTGTACTCCATGTCTGCAACAATACTGTCATGTGTTACTTCGTCATAACCACTAAGTTTCATCTCCTCAAGCCTTCTGGCTGCGCGTTCATGTACCGAAGCTGTAAGAAAAACCTTTAAATCGGCATTTGGCAAAACATATGTACCGATATCTCTTCCGTCCATAACAACACTGTTTCTTGCCGCAATGTCTCTTTGAAGCTCAACGAGTTTCAACCTGACTTTTGGAAATGCCGATACATCCGAGGCGCCTTTCGTAACCTCAGGACTCCTGATTAATGATGTAACGTCATCACCATCCAGAAAAACTTTTTGAGAACCATCGTTTTCATAATGTATGTCAATTTTTATATCATCTGACAATTCCTCAACATCTTCTTTTATAAGAGTATCAATATTACTTCTTATTGTTTTCAAGGCATAGGCTCTATACATTGCACCTGTATCAAGATACATAATGCCAAGTTTGTTTGCAATTCTTTTTGCTAATGTGCTTTTGCCTGCTCCCGAAGGGCCGTCAATTGCAATAACAATATTCTTGTTCATTCCTTTTCCCCATTTCAAAAACCAAAATTCTAAATTTTTAATACTTGTAAGTTTTTCCTGATAAAAATCTCGAACCGGAAGGCACGTTAACACCTTCAGTCCCGGTTATGATCAACGTTGCTCCACTTTCAACTATAATATCATTTCCAAAATTAATTTTGGAATTTTTATTCATGCAGCCACCAATGTAAACTCGACCATAATTGCAAATCATAACATTCTCGCCTACTGACTCAATTATTGCTAAACTGCTTATCTCAACAACGGCTGATTCTTCAACCTGCAAACCAATATTTTTTGCTTTTATGGAATCTTTAAGCACCTTACTTTTTTGAGAAAGCATAAGTTTGTATGCGTCTTTTATTGGTGTACAATCGATATTGATATATTGCAAATCGCCACTAAGCGTTGAGGTATCTCGAACCATATTAACCGCGATACTATAACCATTAAGAGAAGCAGCTTCTACCAAGTCTGTCATAAAAAATTCTGATTTTGTAACGTTAAAAACTAATTCTGTTTCCTTTCCTTTATCAAATACTTTTTCCTTTTTGCCAAATTGGAAGTGCAGTGGCAAAGAATTTTCTTTGACTACTTTCTCTGCTAGCTCTATATCAAGCATATATCCGGCATTATTGCCAACAATTGTGCCAACACGTTTATCTTGAATAATGTCTGACAAAATTGCTTTCTGTTCTTCGGAAAGTTCAGCATACTCAACAACTGCAGACTTAACTAAATTATCCTCTTCATCAAAATAGTCCCAAAGAGATCCGATTTTATAATCAGCATCAAACAATTTGCCAGCCGGTTTATCAATCATTTTATAGGCATGTGGATAATGACCACCAAGAATCACAATAGATTTTTTGTTCTGCTTTCTGCAAATGTTCATGGCTCCTGCATAACCAATATACAATTCTCTATCTCTTGCATCATCCGTTTGATTAAACAGAATGTCTTTGACTCCAAACGAATTAAACCATTCTATAGTTGTACCGTCATATATTTTTCTACCTGAAGAATCAGACACTTCATTTATTCCGAGCGCAAGCAATGTTCCTCCACCGCCATTTGAACCATGTAATATCTTACCACCATATTCAATTATCCTACTATCGTTCTCATTAATAAATGGCAAATTCCCTTGCTGAATAACAGCAATATTTTTTATTCCAAAATTGTTGTTGTCGAGCAACAGCTTACACACAGGTTCCTTTGTGGTAGGTCCGACAATTATCACAACCGGCATTTCAATATTATAATCTCTGACTATTGAAGCAACCGATTCTATATTTTCCTCGAATCCACTCTTTCCCATAATTGCTGTCATTGGTGTGACAACCTTTGCAATATTCTCATCAATTCCATCAAGAACACCGCTATCTTTTAGGTAATCAATTATTTCTTTGTTGTGAGGATCATTCGGGTTATTTTTTAAGTCACTAATTGAATTTTTAAATCGAGTGCCTCCGCCACCTGCCATTAAAACAAACCCAAGCAAATTAGTTGTAAGGTACTCTTTGCCTTCGTTTTGACATAGGTTGTTAATCTGTGAAACGTTATTATATAAATTGACGATTTCACCTGAATCAAATCTTTCAACTCTTTCATATTTTGGCAAATACGGAGCCTTCGTAGGAATCAAAATCTCAATCTTGTCACCATACTCTTGAAATAATTTGTATGCCTTTTCAATCTCATCTTCACAACTAGTCATTAGAGTTGAAAGTGTGAAGAATATTTTTTTGTTCTCTTTGATTTCTCTGTTAATCTGTGCTTTAATCTCTTCATCCAAATCAACGATATTTGGGCATGCAAAATCTTTATTTGCTTCATGCATTGTGTAAGCTGTTTCAATAGCATTAAGATGATAATTTAATGATCTTATGAAAAACAATCTGCGCGGAGTCAAGGTTCCGGCAATACCTTCACTTCTTATCTCATTATAAATAAAGTTTATACTATTAATTATATCCTGCATTATTCCTTTTCAATCAGGCCGTAGCCTCCATCCTTTCTCTTGTATACTACTGACATTTCGTTTGTGTTTGCGTTCTCAAAAAGAAAGAAATCATGGCCGACAAGTTCCATCTGTAACATTGCCTCTTCAACATCCATTGGTTTCATACTGATTTTTTTCGACTTAATAATAACGTGTTCCTGTTCAATCGCATTTTCTTTCTGCTCATTTAGAGCATCCCAAGCATCAACTCTCTCCATGTGTGAAGCAGAACCTTTCCATCTCCTATGAAGTTTAGTCTTATTCTTTCGTATCTGACTTTCAATATGTTCAACCGCTTTTTCAAGTGAAGTCACCAAGTCATTTGTAATAGCCTCTGCTCTAAACGTAACATGCATATAATAAATTGTTATTTCAACTTTTATTTCTTTTTCAATTCCGATAACTGTGACATGTGCAATAGTATCATCAGTAAAAAATTTCTCAAGTTTGTGAAATTTTTTGTAAGCTTTTTCTTTGAGCTGATCACCTATTTCAATATTGTTTCCCTTAAAAGTATACTTCATTTTCTTTTCCTCCTTATCAAATTATAATAAATAGTCAATTCCATAATTCACTACTATTTCTTTTGTTACTGCATCAATCTTAACAGAATAAACAGATGGAACATCTGCAGTAAGAGAGTGTACTGAAAACTCTGTTTCAAAAGTAAATTTCCAATACATTTTTAAATCTTTATCAATTTCTAGCACAGAATAGCTCTTGGTAAAGTTAACAACTTGCGCCTCATATGTTTTGAATACATATGACAGGACAGTATTTTGTGCAAGTGTCTGAGCGGCCTTTTCGTCAAAATCCTTAGCGGGCTTGTCAACAAGTTGAAATTTTGCTTTGTTACTGTCATAGAAACCCCGATTTCGAATTGAGAATGCCCTAACAGTACCGTTTTCCTGCATTGTAATAACAACAGCATCACATGTGTTATAAGTTAAATACTTTTTCGAAAATGTAAATACAATATCTTTTGAAACTCCTGCAAAATATGTGTCAGTCGCCGTGTAGTTGGTCATATCAATAATATTTCCCAAATATTTCAATGCCATATCCTTAAGTGTATTCTTTGGAAGTGATAAAATGTCTGCATTTTCTTCAGAAGAATCTGTCGTTATAAATTCAGCGCCAACTAAACTGTTTGTTGCAGAGTCTAAATAATATTTGTTACCATCTCCATCAGCATATACATTGTAACTAGGATCAAATTTGCCCTCAAATATTCTTTTATTGACAAACTTTACTGACTTTTCCGGTTCCGTCGAAGAGACTTTGAGATTTATTTGTGTGGGTGGCATTATAACGCTACTTTCGTCAAATGCAGGTATCGGCTTAAAAAGACCGGAAGAAAGAAACATATATCCAAGCGGAATAGCAATGCAAAGCAGCACAATAAAGGAGACAAGTATCACCGCTTCACTAACCTTATTCTTTTTTATTATATTGTTTTCGTTATTTCCCATGATGCTTAAATATTCCCTCTATTCATATCGTATTCAAAATCCCGTATTTAGCATTCACTATTCTTAACTCACTAATAAAATCCTCAAACACACCTCTCTCGGTATACTGTACGCTTTTTTGCGCAAATATTGCAACTGCATCATTTGACATTACACCAAGTTTAAGTACTTCTTCATTGTTGGAGTTGTAAAATCTAAGGATATAAACTATTTTTGAATCAGACATTTGTTTATCTATTGCATAAAGACTGCTGTTTAAAATATAAAATAACCTTCCGGTATCGGGAGTCGAAACGCTAACCGGAAGAGAAAAAAGTTGACCTTCCGGATTGGCTTGTGTATTTGCGTCCATGCTCTCAATTGTTAATTTATTTATCGTGTCTTCTGCCGGTAAGATGTTCGAATTAAACATAGAGCATGATGAAAGAGCCGTCACAGTAATCAGAACTGTAAATATGATTGCTATATATTTTAAAAATATCATATTTTTATCAAATACTTTATTCATCTATGTCATCCTCTGTAAGTATTTTATCACTATTTCAGCAAATTTTCAAGGTCAGTTACGAGCATTGCGATTTCATTTTCCGCATCTGAAATGCTGACCTGCTGCCTAAAGCTTTTGTCTCTTGTTGATAATTCAATACAATCATCTTTCAAATTCTTAGCACTGATAATCACTCTAACCGGAACTCCCAGTAAGTCCGCATCAGCAAACTTTGCACCTGCACTCATTTCTCTGTCATCGTATAGAACCTCATACCCTTTTTCCAAAAGACTCAAATAGAGACTCTCAGCAAGTGAAGAAATGGCCTCTTCCTGTACATTAAGCGAACATATCTGAATCTGCCATGGGGCAATGCTGATTGGCCATATCGGGCCATAATCATCATGCCGAGCCTCAATTACAGAAGCAAGCAATCTGCCAACTCCAATCCCGTAGCAGCCCATTATTGGAGTGCGCCTCTCTCCTTCCGCATCAATATAAGTCATATTCATAGATGCCGTATATTTATCTCCAAGCTGGAATATATTGCCCATTTCAATTCCTCTGCTAACCTCTAGTTTAGCTTTGTCGCAGTTTGAGCAAGTCATCGTCTCGTTAGCCTTGGAAATATCAAAAAATTCCTTTGCCTTGGCATCTCTTGCAATGCTGACCCCTTTAAGGTGATAATCAGTTTTATTCGCACCGCAAACCAGATTACATTCATCTTCTAACGACTTGTCAAATACTACTTCAACACTCTCAAAATCCAAATTCACCGGGCCTATAAATCCTGCGCAAACAGTATCATCCGCTGCACCTTCGCCGTCAACATAGGGAAATAGCTGTGACATTACAACTTTTCTAAGTTTTGCTTCGTTCACATCAAGATCACCTCTGATGAATACTACAAGAGGTTTGTCAGAATTAGTTATACGGAAAACAACTGCCTTAATTGTGTCAGACTCTTCGATTAATTCAGAATCTTTTGAAATGAATTTAGT
>JANYKE010000224.1 GCA_025361685.1 Eubacteriales bacterium
GAGTGACAACACTTCAAAGTTTAACGAAACAATCATGACAGTGTATAACATTGTATTGGTGCTGATTTTTTCCGCAGGCCTGCTGTCGTTTGTTGTTCTTTATACGTTGACAAATATAAACATTAGCGAGCGCATGCGCGAAATCGCAACCATCAAAGTTCTCGGATTTTATGACAGGGAGGTCTCCGGCTACGTCTTCAGGGAGAATATTATTTTGACGATTATTGGCATGCTCGTCGGCTTGGTTCTGGGCAATTTTCTTTCCGGATATGTTGTCGCGACAGCAGAAATAGATATCATAATGTTCGGTAGACAAATTTATCCGATAAGCTTTGTTTACGCGGCAATCTTAACCCTATTCTTCGCGTCACTCGTCACAATAGTCATGTTGCGAAAACTCAAAAAAATCAACATGGTCGAAGCCCTCAAAACTAACGAGTAAAATACTGAATAGCTTTGCATTTGTTGTTGAAACAATCGCAACAATTGTCCGCACAGTAAAATTCGAAATAACTCGCAAATAGAAGCTATTCTTTTTCAGAAGTTAAAGAAGTTTTTTTGGCAGAAATTTTGTTTTTGATGAAGGTGACAATTATCGGAATCATAGAAACAGCAACTATACCGATGATTACAAAGGAAAAATTTTCTTTTACAATTGGAAGATTTCCGAAAAAATATCCGGCAAATAATGCAATTGAAATCCACATCACTCCGCCAACTATACTAAACTTAATGAATTTCTTATAAGGCATCATGCATGCACTTGCAACAAAAGGTGCAAATGTTCTTATGATAGGTATGAATCTAGCAATTATAATCGTCTTTCCACCATGCTTTTTAAAGAAGGCATCCGTTCTCTCAATGTATTCTTCTTTAACAAAACGAATCTTCTGGCGTTTGTTAACTTTATCTCTAAAAAATCTTCCTATTAGGAAATTCGTAGAATCCCCGGCTAATGCGGCAGTGAGAAGAACTAAAAAGAATGGAACAACTGACATTGAGGCTCCTGCAGCCAAAGCGCCGACTGCAAAGACAAGTGAGTCTCCCGGCAGAAATGGTGTAACCACGAGTCCGGTTTCACAAAAAATAATAAGAAATAGTATAAGATAGATTAATATACCGTAACTATTCATAAAAGAAATCAGATGTTCAGGAAGATGCAGAAAGATATCTATTAACCACGAAATAGCGCCCATATAATTACTCCCATCATTTTTTTTGCAATCGGTTTATTCTAACACAAATATAGGATTTTACAAATAGCAAAGCAAATTTATTTATTTGCACCAAAATAGAATAATGTTATAATAAGACAAACAGTCGGAAAGGAGAATAATTATGAGAGCAATTTATTATTTTACTCGAACAGGAACTTGCGAAAAAACTGCAAAAGAGATTGCAGAGAAAAATGGAGGAGAGATTTACAAGATTGAGGACGGCAGAAACTGGAGCGGAATTATCGGTTATATAAAAGCCGGATACAATTCTTCAAAAAAGAAGGCAATTCCAATAACTTATCGTGTACCCCAAGAGGATGAGCAGATTGTTTTAGTAACACCTTTGTGGGCAGGCGGAATCCCACCGGCAGCTCGCACATTTGTTAATGAGGTAGGCAGAGAAAAGATAACGCTTGTGGTATGTTCTTTAGGCGCAGAAGTTGCTGAGCGAAACGGCTATAAAAGAGTAATTGATGTTGTGGCAAAATACCCAAAAAAGGAATTGATTTTGTAAAAGTGGTTTGCTATAATAATTTTTAATAAAAAGTTTTGCAATCTATTTTGTTATGGAGGTAAATATTTATGCGAGATATTTCTGGGTTGTTACCGTTTTTGATTCCGCTTGTGATTGTTCAATATACTTTGGCGATTGTTGCCTTAGTACATGTCATTAGGCATCCGAATTATAAAGTTGGCAACAAGGTCCTCTGGATTTTGATTGTACTGTGTTTTGGTATTATCGGACCGGTATTGTATTTTGTTATAGGTAAAGGAGAAGACGAATGAATATCCTCGAAATTCAGAATTTGTCAAAAACCTTTGGCACAAACAAGGTTATTGA
>JANYKE010000117.1 GCA_025361685.1 Eubacteriales bacterium
GCAAATTCGAGATACGGGATATTTTCTTCGAGGGAACGCAGGCATCCGACTCCAAAGCGAAATCCGCGCCTTTGAAAATCAGGTGTGGCCGTTCGTGGCAAAATCAGCGCGAGCTTTTTTATTTTCAAATGCTCCCAAGCCTTTAAATACGTGTTAACGTATGCTTCAATATTTGCAGCGTCTTGAATATAAATATGTTTGTGCACATCCGCAAAATATTTTTCTGCAGGGCGCACATGTGACTCCCGCTCTTTTTGGAGCACTGGGTCATCTTCAACAATTTCCAAAATGAATGGCAGCTTAACGTGCGTTTTCTGTTTTACTTCTGCTTGATTTGCTGAATTCCTTTTTTCTTGCATTACTTACCACCTCAAATTGTAAGCGTTTTAGCAACCTCAATTCCCGATGCCACATCTTTAAACGTAAATATCCAGTCGCCCGGCTCCTCGTTATATGCAATATCAACTTTATGACTTAACTCGTTGCCGCTGATAATAATATTTTCAGAAAAAATTACAGAGTATTTGCCTGACGGCGAATATGCGTTAACCGCTATAACGTTGTTATACGCGCCGACCGGCTTGTCACTGTCGAGCTTTACCGCAATGTTCAATTTTGTTCCGAGCTCAACTTTTTCCGGCATTACAACATTTACGCCGCAAATCTGATACGGTAAAATGGCATACAGATTGCTGCCGCTATCTTCAATCTCGTCATTAATTAAGTCGGTAAATCCCAAATACTTTCTCTTGCGTATATCATAAACATGCGACTCTTTTTTAAGTATGATTGTAATCGGTTCCGGCGGAAGCAAAACCGAGCCCTCTTCGCCATACATAACTCCGTCAGAACGCTTGGTTACCCTAGATGAAAGCTCGCGCTGCACGCCAAGATATTTTGCTTTGCCATCCTCGTAATAAACTGATTCCATTCCTGTGGGATGATTGCCTTTTGCATCTTGAACAGATGCAAAACTTTCTATGTTGGCAAGGCCCATAACATTTTTGATTGTTTCATATGTCGCCGTTGAAAGTCCATCCTTTTTCATCGTGTGGTAATCGTTAAGAGGGAAGTTCAGGAAGATTGCTTTGCCTTTTCCATACTCGTTGACCGTGACCTGCGGACACAATAGCGAGAAGGTGTCAACATATGCTGCTTCGGCTGTGGTGGTTCTTATCGCAAATTCGCCATTGAAAATATCCGGGTTAACCTTTGTGTTATCAAAATATGAGAATCCTTCGACGGGCTCATGCTCATGAGACAGCAAGCTCTCCCATTTAATATTCATGTAATGCTTGATTCCGAATACCACATCAAGCGAACCGTCGTCGGAAATCTTGCCATGGTGATCCAAAAGTCCTGTCCTGATATCGCCGACTAAAAACCCTCCGCCTCTGACAAATTCGCGAATGTTAGCCGTCTCTTCCGGACTCAGTGCGATTGCATAAGGCAGAATAAGAACCTTGAATCCTTTTGACGCAAGCTCGCCGGTTTCAATCTGCTTTGTATCGATAACGTTGTATTGATAACCAAGGTCTTCCAAAATTTCGTACCATCCCACTCGGTTATCCTCATATTTTTGATAGTGCCCTTCGGTGTAACAGGCGTACTGTGACGAGAGTGAATAGTGAACTGCAATATTAAGATGGTCGCGCTTGGCCGCATACAGAAGCAGCTTACCAAACCCTTCGCGCCTGATTTCGTTGAACACTTCTGCAAGATCCATTGCACTCTTTGAAAAAGTGAAATCAGGGTTGATGCAGCAATACTCCCAAAAAATATTTGCCATCTTGACGTTGTGGAACAATACAGCCCATGCTTTGTGAGACAAGAACGAGTAACGCTGTCCGTATCCGAACCAAACGCCGAGAACTGTGCCGGGATTCATGAATGACCTGTGCATCTCAATCTGGCCGCCGGTCATGTACGTTCGGAATGCCGAAACATGCTGATGTATTGAATAATAGTCATAAGCTGTGTATGGAGTTGCAGGTTGTGTTCCGGCAATATTCATATTTGCCTCCGGATCGTAAACCTGAATCATTTCCTTGATCATTTTATATCCGTTTGTGATTGTCACATTCATAAATCTTCTATGATCAATCCATGCCGTGAATATGTTGCGCTTCTTGGCTTCGTAAAATGTGTCGGGAACAACCTCATCCCAATATGCAAAATGTCTGTCCCAAGATTCGTTGAGCTTGTCAAGACTTTCATATTCATTATGCAACCACACGCGCATCTTGTGAATACAGCTGTTGCAATAGCAGATATCGGATTCGTCGGAATAGCATGTAAGGGAACCCTCGTCGTTAACAACATAACCGATTGCTCCATACTTAACTATCGGAGGAATGACGCGATCTATGTTTGCCTTGTTGACATCATGAAAATCCTGCGCGTTCATGCACAGGTGCCGTTCCAAATATTTTTTATCGCCGGTGATTATATATTTTTCTTTCATTGCGCGGTAGTCGTGTCTGTGATACCAGCTTATGCAGAATCCTTCGGCTTCTGTCCTGGTTTGAATTTTGTTGTCGCCGAGGTAGAGGCCTGTTGAGCCCATCTCGATAAGTCTGTCTCGCTCAAGTTTCAGAAGGTCACCGTGTCCTCGATTCTGCAGGCAAATCAACATTTCAAAATCTTGAATCTGTCTCGTGCCCGGGACGACCATTATCTCGCCGGATGTGATTCGCTTGACCAGATGTCCTGATACCAATAGGTCTGCCTGAACCTTAACATAAATTGCTTGTTTTGTGTCAGCAATAAGTTCGCAATTAACTTGATTAGTGGTGGTGAAAATTTCTTCTTTGCAAATATCGATTACTCTGTCAAATGCATCGAACAATGATACAACAACCGTTGTTTTATATTTGCTCTCTGCGTCTACAGCCTTGTCAATTGTTACGCTAAGCTTGTCATTGTAATTTAAATTTTCCGGAGAATATCTAAGATTGGTGATGTCAGCCGTCTGTGGATTGTCAACAATAATTGTTGTCCAATCGCAAACCTTGTATTCACTTCCTTCGCGAATTTCCAAATACACGTGAATTCTGTATCGGCCTCCGTATTCGAAAAACTTTGGCATCGTGATTTCCTCTTTTGAAAGATAGTGAACTCCGTCAGAAGAAACCTTGTTGTCATACATGTCGAAAATTTCGTAACGCACGGCGAAAATTTCACGCAGCGCTTGTGACTGATCGTCTGACTGAATTTTTACTTCGAGCTTGCCGGCATTGTCAACAAGTGCAGATGCGATGCTGTGCGTTGGTGTTTTGCCTGAGGCCCAGATCATTGCACGGTTGAAAAATGAATAAAAATATTCGAGATAATTGTATGTAGTTGAATCAAATCCGCCATGCCAATTGGCTGTGAGCGAATCGTCGACGTCGTCCCAGCCAATATACTCGGCGTGCTGCGGGAGAATGTCGCGGCGATAATATGCAAGGACTACGACTCGACCTTTGCCGTACTCTTTGACGGCAACGATTGGGTCACCGGATTCTGATTGGATTATGACCTGGGCATCGGCTGTTGCTTTGTATGGGAAATAGCCGACCTCGTCGAAAGGTATCAGGTCAAAAGGTATACCGCGGTTGATATAATGTTCCTTAGAAATCCATTTCCCGGTCTTCATCTTATCCAATTCGGGGTTGCGCTTTTCTGTGTCAAGAAATCCGCCCTTATAAAGCGCCTTTAGCGGAGACAGCTCGTCCAGCTCGGATACGTCACCATACCCTTCGCCATCGAATGGCTGCACCAGCACGAGACCCGCACCTTCCTTAACTCTATTTAAAATAGCCATGCGGGCTTTTGCCGACATCATGCCCCAGCCTGCGCAGGCCGGAATCACCATACAATCAAACTGCTCTTTGCCGGTAACCGCCGACTCTATGTTACGATAATTTAAATCGTATTTGCCATACTCATCGCGCTCCCTTATGAAATCTCCGATGCCGCACCTGTTGAGCGACGAAATATAATCAAAAGTCGTGCTAATGTGATCAATGTCCGCGCGCTGAATTAACTCAACGATCTCGCGACCGAATCGCACACTTGGAACAAAGTAGGCCTTAATCGTGCCGCCCACGTAACTGCTGCCCCAGCGCAAATGTCCCTTCTGCTCGATCTCTGTTGAAAGAATCAAGTCTTTTTCGGGAACAAAACTGCTGTTGTCTCTCATGCTCATAGCGCTGTCTCCTTGTGTGGTTTTCTCGTTTTGATTATACTACACCAAAATAAAAACAACAAGGTGTGTAAGAGGACGGTTCTTTGACATTTCTTGTTTCACATTGGAATGCGTTGTGATATAATGATGGGGCAAAGGGGATGATAAATATGTCAACTAATTTAAATAATACAGAACTAAATAATAAGTTTATGGAGGCGGCTTTGTTTGGTCGCGAGCACGAGGTGCAGAAGCTGTTAGAGGCGGGCGCTGATGTGCACGTTCAAAATGATATTGCGATTCGCCGCGCTGCCAATTATGGATTTGCGGGTATAGTGCAGATACTGATTAACGCCGGTGCAAACATTTATGCCGACGCAAACGCTGCACTGCGCACCGCCACAATCAACGGTCATTACGATGTGGCCGAAATACTGATTGAAGCGAGCGACTTTAGAGCATCGTCTGATAATTATGCTTTATTCTGGGCGGCATCAACAGGGCGTGCAGATATCGTAACCAGAATCATTGAAGGCGGAGGTGACATCCACGCCAAAAATGAAGAGGCTTTGATATCCGCCGCAGAGGCCGGGCACATTAAAGTTATAAACTTATTAGTGAACGTTGGTGCTGATCTGCACGTCAGCAACGATGCCGCGCTGCGCATGGCCGCCAAGAACGGTCATGTTGAAGTTGTAAAATTTCTTCTGGCTGCAGGCTCTTCTGTTCAAAGTGAGGCACACTCGGATATCTACTCTGAGAATAATGCTTTATACTTAGCCGCGACCGGCAACCACCTTGATGTGCTTGATCTGCTTATTGCAGCAGGCGCAGCGGTTCAGGCCAATAGCAGCGATGCTCTTGTCGCCGCGGCCGGTTATGGCTATGTCGATATTGTTAAGCATCTGATTGAAGCAGGCTCAAGCGTTAACTCACAGTATGCGGCTGCGCTCCGAAGAGCCGCGGAAAATGGCCATACAGATATGGTTAAAGTTTTAGTTGATGCGGGTGCCGATGTTCATATGAGAAAAGACGATGCAATCATATTGGCCATACGATACAAGCATATGGATATCGTCAAGATTCTCATCGATTCCTCTGCTAAAGATAATATTGACATAAATTACACGCTTGATTGGGCCGTCTCAAATGGCCGTGCAGATATTGTGCAAATGCTTATTGACGCAGGCACAAATGTACGGGTCAATGACGATTCTGCAATGACCATTGCTGTGACAAAAAATCGAACTGAAATTGCCGACATGCTCAGAGGTGCGGGCGCAGTTTTTTGTCCTGTTGTTCCTGTTGCTAATGATAACCCTTTGGGAGGTAAGAATGAGTAAGGAATTTGGGTTTGACGGAAAACTTCCCGAGCGCAGCGATGTGCCGGATAAATACAAATGGGATTTAAAGGATATCTATGAAAATATTGATGCCTGGGATGCAGATGCAGCAAGGGTTCGCGCCCTCGCCGATCAGATTCCTTCATTTGCCGGAACTCTGTCATCAAGTGTCGTCAACCTAAAAGCATGTCTCGATCTCAGCAATGAGATTTCAATGATTTCCGAAAAAATTTATCAGTACGCGCGCCTCGGCCGCGACATGGACAATTCAGATTCTCTTCACCAAAGCTTGTCAGATAAAGCAGCACTGCTCGTTACCGAAATCTCAACCGCCGCCGCATTTGTCGAGCCCGAAATTTTATCAATCGATGAAGATCTTCTAAAAAAATATATTTCAGATTCGAGCATGTCCGACTATCGCCACTCGATGGAAAATATGCTGCGCCAAAAAACTCACACTCTTTCAAAAGAAGAAGAGCGCATAATGGCGATGACCACCGAATTTTCCGGCGTTGCCGATGATACTTTTACTATGCTGAATAACGCGGACATCAAATTCCCATTTATTAAAGATGAGCATGGCAAAGAAGTTGAATTAACCAAGGGTAGGTATTCACTTTTCCTCGAGTGCAAAACCCGCGACGTCCGCAAGTCTGCTTTCAAAGCACTCTATTCTTCTTATGATGCATTGAAAAATACTCTTGCAGCAACTCTTTCCGGAAACATTAAAGCAAATAGTTTTTATTCAAAGGCACGCAAATACGATTCGATTATCGAAGGTTATCTTGATTCTGATAATGTGCCGCTTTCCGTTTACAATAATTTGATTTCTGTTATCTCCGACAATCTGCCGGCACTCCACAAGTGCCTTGGTATCCGAAAGAAAATGCTCGGTGTTGATGAGCTCCATCCGTATGATTTGTATACACCATACATTGATGTTCCGGATAAAAAATATGATTACGAAGAAGCTGTTGCAATGGTCATTGCTGCAATGGCTCCGCTCGGAGAAACCTATGTTTCGGACCTTTCCACCGCCTTCTCTTCAGGCTGGCTCGATGTATACGAAACCCGCGGCAAAACCAGCGGCGCTTTTTCATGGGGTTCATATATGGTGCATCCTTTTGTGCTTCTGAATTTTCAAGGCGCAATAAACGATGTCTTCACCATTGCTCACGAGATGGGACACGCACTCCATTCGTTTTATACCAAGCGTACCCAATCATATGTTAATTCCCACTACAAAATATTTGTAGCCGAGGTTGCCTCAACCGTAAACGAGCTTCTACTAATGAAGTATTTGATCAAAAACACAACCGACAAAAATGAAAAAGCTTATCTTCTCGCGCGTTCGATTGACGACTTCCGCACCACCGTTTTCCGTCAGGTCATGTTTGCGGAATTTGAACAGATCACTCACGCAGAATATGAAGCAGGCAATCCTCTCACATGTGACAAACTCTGCGAACTATATTACGACCTAAACAAAAAATACTTTGGTGATGCCGTGGTTTGCGACGAACAGCTCGCTCTTGAGTGGGCGCGCATCCCGCATTTTTATTCAAGTTTTTATGTGTACAAATACGCCACAGGTTTTTCCGCAGCCGTCGCAATCAGCGAAGCAATCTTTTCCGGCCGCTCCGGCGCGGTCGACAACTATCTCAAATTCTTATCTGCGGGAGGATCGGATTATCCAATCGAAATTCTAAAGATAACCGGCATTGACCTTTCCGTGCGCGCCCCAATAGACTCGGCCATGACCGCATTCTCGAATCTAATCACACAACTGGAGGAACTGATATGATTGATCCAAGAGTAACAAAGCTCGCTCAAAATCTTGTTAATTATTCTGTCTCGCTAATGGCAGGCGAGAAACTTTTAATCGAGGTTTCTTCTGTCAAAAATGAGTTAGTCAAGGAGCTGATTAAGGCCGCCTACGAAGCCGGCGCGCTCCCATTTGTCTCCGTAAACAGCAGCACCTACAACCGCGAAATTATTTCTTCATGCTCGGAAGAATACGTAAAACTTATGGCCAAATATTCTATTGCACGCATGGAAGAAATGGATGCGTACATCGGTATCAGAGATAATGATAATGCTAGCGAAATGAGCGATGTTCCTTCAGAGAAAATGAATATCTATTCAAAATATTATTCACACCCTGTACATCATGAGCTCCGTGTCAACAACACAAAGTGGTGTGTCCTGCGTTATCCCAATCCTTCAATGGCACAGCTTGCCGGCATGTCAACCGAATCTTTTGAAAATCTATACTTTGACGTTTGCAACCTCGACTATTCTAAGATGGCCACGGCTATGGCAGCATTGGTAGATATTATGGACAAAACAGATAAGGTTCACATCACCGGCCCCGGCACCGACCTAACCTTCTCAATCAAAGGAATTCCTTCAATTTCTTGTGCGGGGCTTATGAATATTCCGGACGGCGAAGTTTTCACTGCACCTGTCCGCGACTCTGTTACCGGTTTCATTTCGTATAATGTACCATCCACAAATGATGGTTTCACTTTTGAGAATGTTCGTCTCGAATTTGAAAATGGGAAAATTACAAAAGCTACTTCAAACGATACAAAAAAAATGAATGATATTTTTGATAAAGATGAGGGCGCTCGTTATGTCGGAGAATTTGCGTTGGGCGTCAACCCTTACATTACAAAACCAATGAATGATATTCTTTTCGATGAGAAAATCAGCGGCAGCTTTCATTTTACACCGGGCAGCTGTTATAAGGAAGCTGATAACGGTAATGATTCATCTGAACATTGGGACCTTGTCTGTGTTCAAACACATGAGTACGGCGGCGGCGAAATATGGTTTGACGATGTCTTGATCCGCAAAGGTGGTCTGTTCGTTCTTGATTCGCTATTATGTCTTAACCCTGAAAATCTAATTTAGCAAAAATTAGCAAAAATAATATTTCATAGTAAAATCAGCAAAATAGAAGCGGCGATTTTTCGCCGCTTTTAGTATTATTATTGTCTTATTAGTTTGAATATTTGTTATTTAATATGAACCGTCCGAACGAAGCTTTGAACCATATATTATATTCCAATCATATGAAACTTTTCCATTTGCTTTATATTGAGCAAGTTGGCTATCAAAATATTTTTCATACAACTGTTTTGACAAAATCTGATCAAGCTGTGGCAATGCATCTTGGTATGATATATATCCTTGAACGTCTCTTGATTTTAACATTATTGCATTTATTCCAATCTGATCATAAAACTGTGCAGGATTCCAAACTCCTATTTTCGCATTTGTTACAAGATCAGCATACATTTTATAGCTGTCAGGATCTCTGCCTATAAACTCTTGATCCATGGTCATTTCAAAATAGCTGTAAGTGTAAACCGAACTTGCACTTGTGTACTTTTCGCATGTCTTGGTCGGATCTGCTCCTTTTGCAATTTCTTTTGATATTTTATCAATCTCCGCGCTGATTTGAGCCTTTTCTTGGTCTGTATAATCCGGGAAAAGTTTAGTTTCAACTTTTCTTGATGCGTCCTTCAATGTTCCGGTCACCATATCCAAAACCATACTATCATCGAGTTTGTAGCTTTTGATGTTGTCCTTATAATAATTAGTACTTGTATCTGTAGGTACTTTAAGAGTTCCATCATCCATCATTGCCTGCTTTAAACGATCTTCCAGTTTTGTGAACACTTCACGGAAATAATAAACTTCTGTAATATTCCTAACTCCTGCTACTTTTTTGTTTGGATCTTGCCTTGCAATTTTTTCTGTTTCAAAATCCGTCAAAAATGTTGCATAACTAATATCTTGAATCAATCCATCTGCTTTTGCTATGATTTGTTTAATCTTAATTCTTGCAGCTTCGTCTGCAGAAATCAATTTAAGATAATCAATCGGTCTTTCTTTATTATCTCCGAATGCGGTAAACCAGAAATTATCGGTGTTGGCCGTGGTTGCATTGTAAGTCTTCGAGAAATATGCAATCGTATCAACCTCTTTCTCTTTCATAACACGTGATATTTCTTTTTGAGTTACAATCTCTCCGCCTACAACCATTGCAGTTCTGTCAACTCCGAAAAAATTGTATCCAAAGATATTTCCGACAAAACGATTGTATAACAAAGTGCCTCCCACAATCAGCCCCACCGCAACAACAACTGCAATAATAATAATTGTTGTTTTTTTTGATAGCCTTACTCTTCTTGCTATATCTTTTAACTTTTTCATGTTTGCCATTTTTGCTCCCCTGGATACTACTGATTTTTTACACAAATTTTAATTAAAATTTAACTGCACCAACAACAACGCCTTTAGAAAAATATTTTTGTATAAATGGATAAACCAACATAATCGGAACAATTGAAAAAATAATTAATGCAGATGCCATTCCCTCAGCAAAAACATTTTTCATCTCAATTCCATAATTGGCAGCCAGCTCTTTTCGAATCTCCTCTGCTCTGCCGGCACCCCCGGCTGAGGCACCTCCACCTCCTGCTGTCAGTTCTCTAACCAAATTTCGTGTTATCAATTGTAAGGGGTAATTATTAGTATTACTTGAATAAACCAATGCGGTGAACCATGAATTCCAGAATCCGACAGCGGCAAACATTCCCATTGTTGCGAATACAGGCTTTGAAAGCGGAAGACATATCTTGAATAGAATTGTGTATTCGCCTGCGCCGTCAATGCGTGCCGACTCGATAAGACTTTTGGGTATACCTGACCTAAGAAATGTCCTGAGCACAATAAATGTAAACATGTTAACACCTATACACATGCAATAAGCCACGACTGTGTCAGAAAGTCTTAAGTACTGGGTAATAATCAAATATAGAGGAATTAAACCTCCCGAAATATATGCCGGAACTATAAAGAATAATGTGAAAAACTTTCTGCCGGGCAGTTGTTCGTTATTCAAGCCGTATGCAACCGTCCCATTAAGAAATAATGTCCATAGTGTCCCAAGCACAACCATCTGTGCTTGAATAAATGCTCCGTTTAAAATCCATTTGGAGCTGAATATAAAAAAGTATGCTATGAAGTCAACTTTTTTTGGGAATAACATCAAAGGATTAAAAGTATACTCTGATTGGGTTGAAAGTGATTTTGCAAAAATGTTAAGCAACGGAAATGCACAGCTTGCTGCAAATAATGAAAATATAACTACATTGATGCCATCAAACAAAACTCCGCCTATTGATTTTTTCATATCTACTCCTCCTTTAGCTCAGCCTAAAACAAACCATCTTCGCCGAGCAGTTTTGCCAGTCTGTCTGCCATTAATACAAGGGCCAGGCCAATTAAAGACTGCACAAGTCCTACTGCAGTACCAACAGCATAATTGGCGGCAGAACCATTATTACCACCTAATGATGGCGGTTACATTACAGTGGGCATAGCACAATCATTTGACGGAGATGTAACAGGGAATCATTTTGCAGGTGATTTTTGGATCGTAAAACTAAATTCATTAGGAAATATTCAATGGCAAAAAGCTTTGGGAGGCAATGGTACTGAGGATGCATATTCAGTACAACAGACTGTTGATGGCGATTTTATTATTGCCGGTGGTTCATCTTCAGGATACAGTGGAGATGTAACGTATAATCATGGTTTTGAGGATTACTGGGTAGTAAAGTTATCAGCAAATGTTGGTATATCAGATTATGCAGCTAAAAATGAAATAGTAATATATCCTAATCCTTCATACGACAGAATAAATATTCAGATTCCACAATGTTTTGGTAGCCCAAAAGGGTTGGAAATATTTAACTGCATTGGACAATTACAATTAGAACGTACAGACAATTTCACTGACATAGACATTAATTCTCTAGCAAGTGGTTTGTATTTTATTGTGCTTACAAACCTAGATAATGAAAGATTGACAAGTAAAATATTAAAAGAGTAACATTCTGTGACAAGAGCTTGCATTCAGTGGCAGACAATTTGTAAATTAATAATGCTTAACTCCAATGCCACCGAAAGCAAGTGCCGAAACGGGGAGTGTTCAATAAACTGTGCTTTTTTATAATTTTCTTTTGAAGAGAAAGAAGCGAATTGCTTCTTCCCCTTCTCCAGATGTTTTGTTTTTCCCAAT
>JANYKE010000125.1 GCA_025361685.1 Eubacteriales bacterium
ATCAGGCATATGAAAGACAGCAAAAAGAAATTGGTCAGCTCGAGGTTTTTATCGCGAAGAATAAGGCGCGTGCCGCGACCGCTACCTTGGCTCGGAGTCGACAGAAGAAGCTTGAGAAGATGGACATCATTGAAAAGTCGCCAGTCCATTTGGAAAAATACGAATAAACAAAACAAAAGTAAACATATCTTCTTTTGTTTCAACAACTTCTCTTGGTTCGCGAGAATATTGGGTTTGTTTCTTTGCCACATTGCCACTCCACTTATTTTTCTGAGGATTACTCGGTTTTGCTTGAGCTGATTGTGCTGAAGACTTGATCTCATTTTGATTTTGTTTTTGATTCAGGTTTGGCTTAAGAGGATCAACAAGTCTTTGCTCGGCAGTCCTCTGAACATTTTGGTTTGTGCTCTTATTTCTGTTACGGTTTCGGTTTCTGTTCCTGTTACGATTATTATTGGGATTTGCTCCGCCGACGGTACTGCTCGGGCCGCTGTTGATACTGTTGTTTGCGCTGCTACTGTTGGAATTATTGTTTCCTGTTTCCATAATTTCTCCATTCGTATTCTTAGTATTAACTTTGCCTTATTATACTACAAAGCCATATTTACTTCAACTGCCTATATAAAGCGCCTTTGCTGAATTAACAACTATTTTCTGCATAAATACTTGTGTTTCAACTTTGAGCATAATTACCGTATTGTTGTAAAACAAAACTATTTCTCCTTCATTATCCGAGATGAATGAAATTATTGGATTGTCTGTAATTTTTGCCGAATCAAAATAGTAGGTGTTTTGGTTTTTATTTGCTCCCGAAAAATCGACTATGACTATTCCCATTCTTCCATTATCATTAATTAAAATACCTACAGAGCTCTGAGATTTGAAATACACAAATGTGTCTTTATACTTTTCCTGAGGTGTCTTCCCGCTTTTGTTATAAATCAACTTATCCTTAGATGTAATGTATTGCAGCTCACCATTCTTCTCGGCGTATACACTTCCGTCCTCTGTCTGTGATACATTTATCATGTACTGTGCACCGTCAGGTAAATAAGTGTACTCGCAATCCCATGGGAGTGTGCCTGCAATCTGCGTTTTTTGGGCATTTTCAATCCACACATCTCTATTGGTATAGTAAATGCAGTTTCCGGCAGCTGAACTCGAAACATAGTTCCAGACATCGGTCACAGCCGTTTTTTTATTTGTCGGAACATCATAGATAAATATATTATTCCCGGAATCGGTATATTTCAGTTTTCTATTGCTAACCCATGACAATTCTTTCGAGGCATTTATCTTGATTTTTTTTGTTCCGTCAGCATTCGAGATGTAATAAACATCACCAACATTAAAAGCAATCTTTGAAAGATCAGGAGAACACTCAACTTTTCCGTTAAAAAATTCTGTCATAGCACTTCTTCCTGATACAATACTTTTTCTGTATATAGCGCAGATGTCTCTGCTTTCCTTGCTGCTTTTTAGAATAATTGTTTCATTGCTTGAGCTCTTATAATATTTCTGCAATTGATAACTCTGAGCGGCCGCGTTAAAATCTGCTTCGCTGATTGCGGAAGATGGAAAAACGCTTTTGAAAATGTTCTTATATTTGTAACTTAAATTTTTAACCGGATCATAGATATTCAGAGAAAGATCTTCAAATTTAAATTTGTATGCGTAATCACCGGTCGTGCTCCAATTGTATCCTACCTCTTCTGCCACGAATTTGCCTTGCTCCGGGTCAGTTAAACTTAATATTCTCGTCTGCACAGCATCCGAAGCCAAAGCGAACTTCCCGCTTGGCGACATAATACAATTCGTATATTTGGCCGGCTGCTCGTTCTGAACTGTAATAACTTGTGCTGCGGTCGTATTAATACTGCTAATGTAGTCAAATAAAGTTGTGTATTTCACTCCGTTTGGTGTTTCATACACAAACTTTTTGTCGCTCATTCCGGAATATTTTTCGTTCGGGAAAAAGCTAAAATAGAATGTTTTGCTTGTATCGGTTTCACCAAATGAATGACTGTAGAAATTGGTTTTTATAAAGTCAAACATGTCTGTTGTCACATATATTTTCCCGGAATGAATAATTGCAGGAAATGCCAGAGGAAATTCACCACAAGCAAATATTAATTTATTTTTTCCCAGGACAAGTTTAACCTGCGAACCAGAAATCAAAAAATCGATTTCTCCATCAGCTTCATAAAACGTATAATTGACACCAATATCAAATAGAATTTTTTCAAGCGGAACATAAAACGCCTCTTTATATTTATAACAGCTGTCATATTTTTGCAGACTGCCGTTAACAACTAAATCAATAGTTTGCAAATTATTATAATCAATTGTTTCAAGAAAATTGTATCTTTTTCCCTCCTGAAAATCTGCTGCCTCAGTAACCCTAGAATTACTTTCTCTTTTTGCATTATCTATAATAACCGAAACTGAAAGAACGATTGCAACAATAAGGCATAAGGCAAGTGCCGCCGGTGCAATTAATCTTGTGCGTTTTACGCGTTTCAATTTGCTGAATAAATTATTGATCCTCTGACTTATCGAGTTCATAAAGTATTTCCCTCAACTCACTTCCGGTTTCGGCTCTGAATATTTTCGCCCTAGCAACAGTGCAGTTTCTCAATCCTTTTATATAATGTGAAAGATGACGACGAAGCTCGCGAACTGCCATGTATTCACCTTTGTATTTGATACATAATTCAATGTGCTGAAATATCAGCGGCAGTTTTTCGGAAAATGTTTTTTCCGGCAATAACTTTGAGTTTGCAAGATACTCATTTACCCGAGCAAAAATCCAAGGGTTGCCTTCAGATGCCCTTCCTATCATCACGCCATCACATCCGGTAATATCCATCATACTTTTTGCATCTTCAGGCTCCTTAATGTCGCCGCTGCCAATTACAGGTATTTTTACGTTATCCTTAACTTGCCTAATAATATCCCAATCAGCCTTGCCTTTATAAAATTCGACTCGGGTTCTGCCATGTACCACGACCGCCTGTGCACCGTTCTGCTCAGCAATCGAAGCTATCTCCGGCGCATTGACTTGTTCATCATCCCACCCCTTACGCATTTTGACAGTAACAGGTTTCACGGAAGCATCACACACAGCCTTAATTATTTTGCCCGCCAGCCGAGGCGTCTTCATCAATGCACTGCCCTCGCCGCTCTTCGTAATTTTGGGTGTCGGGCACCCCATGTTAATATCAATAAAATCTGCATTGCTTCCGTTCAATTCGTACGCAATTTTTGCCATAATCTCAGGATCAGACCCAAAAATTTGGACAGTGGCGGGGCGCTCGATTTCAAATACATCCGATATCAGTGCTGTCTTGCTGCTGTTGTAATACATCCCCTTAGCGCTTACCATTTCTGTGTAAACGCAACCTGCTCCCTGACCCTTGCAAATCTCGCGAAAGGCTCTGTCGGTCACTCCTGCCATGGGTGCAAGAAAAAGATTGTTGGCTATTTCGATATTACCTATCTTCAAGGACCTTAATCCCCAATTCTTTAAGCTGTTTTTCATCAACACTGCTTGGCG
>JANYKE010000189.1 GCA_025361685.1 Eubacteriales bacterium
TACGAAGTCCGCACCAAATGATAATAATATTAATATATGAATAAACAATGACAATATCAAGTCTATTTCAAGTATCATTAAGAGGGGACTATATATCTACGGTAGAAGGGAAACCTATATAATTACCAATATAAATCTTTATATTTACTTAGTAAAAACACATATCATTTAGGCAAAATTAAGCAAGAAATACAGCAAAAATACGGCGGGAAAACAGCACGTTTTGGGGGTTTTATTCCTCTCGGCAATCAAAAAATTTTTGACGGAGGAAAAATAGCTGTACCTCTCATTTTATGCGCTGTAAAACCATATCAATTTGACGTTTTGCGACAGTTTCGCCTTCCCCTGAGCCTTCCGCGCATCTCGTAAGCTGTAAAAACATATCAATTTTGAAATCCGTTAAAAACATTCAATTTCACCATATCGTCTATAAACAATATATTGATGCGCATCGCGTAAGCTATGAAAACATATCATTTCCCTTCCCTCTTATGTCTTTATATATGGAATTACATAATGATAGGATTTCGCCGTTTCCGCCTGGCTTATCAAGATGTTGTGTGGTTGTAATATCCCGCATGTCTTCCATATCGAATGTGTTAAATCCATTGTTGTATTGATATATTAACGCATTATTCTTTTCATATTGTAATATTAAGGGAATCAGGCGTTTTTTTACACGATTATGAATTTCTTTACTTGGTAACATGTGTTTGATACTCCTCATTCCATATGTTACATTGTTTCATTCTGCTTGCCCAATCATAGGTGTCGGCGGCCCAGCCGTATGCTTGATGATGCCACATACCGAGTAACTTTGTCTGCTCATCTGTTCGGACAGGCCCTATCTTAAAGTATAAATCTTCGAGTTTCTTTTGAACCATTCCGTAATTAAGTGCCATTGATATTGTCTCCTGCATGTATACTACTATATATGTTACTTTCCTGACCTGCGGTGTTCCGTGCACCATTCGTTACATCTTATCATTCTTCCTGCCCAATCATTAGAGTTGTGGGAGCGGCTTTACTGTACCAACTATTAAGAAATATATCCTGCGGTTCAGTTCGATTGGATTCAATTAAGAAGTATAATTTGTAGATTTTATTTCGAAAGGTTTCATAGTCGATTGTCATTGTATTTCCTCATATATATATATCGGTTATATATCTGATTTTTTACGCCCGCGATGCTTATAATTTTCAGTTATACTGTGGCAATTGGGGCATAACAGTTTTACATTATTTCTTGAAGTATTAAGACGATTTATTTAAGACATATATATGTTCGATATATGTTCGATATATATGTTCGATATATGTTATCAAGAAATCATTTGCGGTCATTCTTCAATTCCTTATAGATAGCGTTTGCGATAATCATTCGACGTCTTTTTTCATTTGGAAATATTTCATACTGATTACAGGATGCAGTCCATCTCAACACCGTGGTAATGTCGATGACATCGCAAACACCTCCTTGATAATGTTTGTATTGAAACGGGTTGCCGTCCAGCAGCATTCGATGCTGTATTAACTCTAACAGGTATTCGTATTTCTCTTTCACCGTTTTCACTAATTAAACTCCTACCTTGGCATTTTTAGTTCCATGATACCGATAATTGTTAGTATTAAGAAGATTTATTTAAGGCATATATGCTCGATATATCCGCCGTTCCGCGTGCCTATTGCCCTTCCCTGCCGCCTGCCGCCTGCCGCCTGCCGCTCGCCTGCGTGAACCGTAACGGATAAGTCTTAACGGTTTTTGCTGAGCACACGTTGTTTGTAATCATCCTGAATCTTGTTCATTACACGCATGATTAAATGTGCTTCCATTCGTATCACTTCACCAGTAGTAAGTGGCACAATTGTGCCAATTCGACTCCACCGGCATACTTTAAGCAATCATTGATGCAGAGACACTGTAAAAATTCTCTGTATGTATAGAAAAGATTCCGCCCTCGATTAGTTACCAATGTTATTCTCCAGTTTTCGTCGAGTGCGTCGAATTCGGGCATTTTATTAAAAAAATCCCAAATTTTTTTCCATTGGGCATCACTTAACCCACTGAGATTAGTAAGCATACTCTTCCTTTGAAAATGATTGTAGTTATCCGTATAACAGACTTTTTCCTACGTCTGTCGGTTTGTCATTCAACATGTTATTTTGTCACTGTCAACTCACCATGTCATTATACCAATTTGAATTAGATGCTTTTCTGGTTTGAACGATGTGGCTTGGACTCACGTAACAAGATACGAAGATTTTGCCGTAATGTCAACGCCTTACGGCAAATACTTATCCACCAATTATCCACACTTAAAAAGGGCATTCTTTCGGTTTGCATGCAGACTTCGTTTCCTGCGGAAGCCTTCCTTAGTCCATTTGAACGTTCTATAAGATACACACTTTTCCTGCGGAAAACAAGCCCTTCAATGTTACCAAATTGTTACCAAAATAGTCCTTGACAACAGAAGATAATATGCGTATATTATTACACACAATAAAGGAACCGGCAATGAGCAAATCTCGCATTATGATATTCGAAACGTCCGGCCGAAAAAATTGGGCATTTGTAATGCGGTGTGTAAACGACATTTGGAAAGAGGTTAATAAATGAAAGTATTTGACCTATCAGCAATCGACGATGCGCACATTGCGATGCGGGCTGAAATTATTAAGAAGTTGAAGGAATTAAGAATGCTCATTCCGTCAGGCAGTAATATCCTCAGCAACGATGATTTGAAGACTGTGTTGTCGTGGATTAACGCACTTGAATCGTTCACACCTTCAAGAGAACAGAGTCAATTGAATCTTGCGAAGATAATGCGTGACAGCAATGTCGTATGGAAAGAATACGGAGTGAAGAAATGAAATTTATTAAAAAGTTATTGATGGATAAGAAGTTGAAGAAGTTACTTCTCGCCGCACATGAGTATCAAAAGACATGTGAACATTGGGAATACAATCATTACTCTCAAATCATACAAGATTGTGAAACGTGGATTGCAGGCGAACAGTATTTCGATTGGGGTGAAGTGATGAAGTTGGCAAACATATATTGGAGCGATTGCCATCAATGACACCTATAGAATTTTATAAGAGAATTGGCAAATTGAATGAACGGTGGAATTGGTTGATGAGTAACTACATCTTAACGATTAGGGAATTGGGTATTGAAGATGAGGCGGAGAGGTTCTGCAAGTATTGGAAGGGACAGGCGAAGAGGAAAGCTACATGTGACGTGAACATACCAACACGTGCATTGCGTGTGGAAATGTTTCAAGCAAATACACACTATAAAAGATTGATGAAGATAACACGATGAGGTGCTGCAATTCTGTAAGAAATGGATGAAGGAGAAAGACCGTGTTGACATGCCTGCGGCAATGAAGTACGCGAACCTCCATTGGAAGACGTTACTCTATTATGAGGCGTGGGCAAAAGACAACGGTGTACTATAATCCTTCAAAATAACGAGGATTTTTGTTAACAATTTGGTAACATACAAAGGCTTGATTTCGAGCAGTTATCTTCGTATCTTTAATACATCAATTACGGACGATAACACACACACAAGGGAGATTCTTCAGAATGGCTAAAAAGTTAACCGCCACACAAAAGGCGAACGCAAATACTCGGTATTCATCGTTTTGGTTTGACGATGATGACTATTCCGTGTCACGTTACACGGGTGGTTACTTCACCGATTATGGCGTTGATGACAAGGATGACAAGGATGACAAGAGTTACACCGCGAAGGCTGAAAAAACCCTTGAGCTGATTAAGTTGGGGGCATTCATGCGAAGCTGTGGTAACTTCGTTCGCATCCTCACAGGACGGCAGGACATCGTTGTGAAGTATTCGGAAGGTGACGAATCGTATACAGACGGCAAGACGGTTACTCTTTCGTCTAATGTTGAAGGTAACTTCGACAGCACGGTTGGTCTCGCCCTTCACGAAGCATCGCACATCTGTAAGACAGATTTTGAGCTTCTCATAAGTCTGTTCGAATCTGTTTCGGAACGCCGCAAGGTCATTACGCATCAGATGATTAACAGGGTTGTGGCGTTGAATCCGAAAATTGCAAAATGGGATTGGAAGGAAATCTTCGGCAAGACGTTGTATTCCGTTGACAATTCACTTTCACCTGCACAGGTTTGCGCAGATATGTTTCTCCTTGTTCAGTTCAAAGACATCTCAAATTGGATTGAGGACAGGCGAATCGACAATTGGGTGTATTCAAC
>JANYKE010000234.1 GCA_025361685.1 Eubacteriales bacterium
CGCAGGGCGGCATCGCGGTTTCGATGGACAACGCTCATGATTCGCCTGAGCTGCATTTTAAGGATACGCTTAAGGCCGGGGCGGGGTTGTGTGATGCAGAGAGTGTGTGGATTCTGGTCAATGAAGCGGCATCGAATATTAAGACGCTTTTTAAGTATGGTGTTAATTTTGATATGAAGAATAAGAGCGAACCGACTCTTTCGCGTGAGGCTGCGCATAGCACGAATAGAATTATTCATGCCGGCGATACAACCGGCAAGGAGGTATGCGACAAGCTTACTGCAGTCGCATACACGCGGAATAACATTATGATTAAGGAGCGCACACTGGCTGTTGATCTCGTGACGGTTGATGATGAGGTTAAGGCTATCATTGGATATGATGAAGATAAGCACACTTATAAAGCATATATTTCCACCATTGTAATTTGCGCGACAGGCGGCTACGGATATCTGTACAAATCCACCACCAATCCTAATGTGTCAACGGGTGATGGTGCAAGCATGGCTTATCGTGCCGGCGCCAAGCTTATGGATTTGGAATTTGTTCAATTTCATCCTACTGTGCTTTATCATAAGGACAATAAATCTTTTCTTATTTCTGAAGCTGTCCGTGGTGAAGGTGCACTGCTTCGCAATATTAATGGTGAAACTTTCATGGAAAATTATCACGAACAGCGAGAACTTGCGCCGAGAGATATTGTATCACGGGCAATTTTTGCGGAAATGAAAAAGACAAATTCGGATCATGTTTTTGTTGACGTTACATCGAAGGATCCAGAGTATTTTAAAAACAGATTTCCGAATATTTATAAAACATGTATGTCATATGGAATTGATTTCACAAAAGAATTTATTCCTGTGGCGCCGGCGCAGCATTATTGCATGGGCGGAATACACACAGATATATATGGACGAACAAATATCAAGGGTCTGTATGCGTGTGGTGAGTCGGCTTGCAATGGAATTCATGGGGCCAACAGGCTTGCGAGCAATTCTTTGCTTGAGGGACTTGTGTTTGGAAGAAAGATTGGTGATGAGGTTACCATGCTGTTAGAGGAACAAGGCGGAAAATCTCAGGATGCGAACGATGTTCCCGATATAAAATATGTGAACGGACGTATTGAAAAGGATGTTGATTCTGCTAAAATGATTGAGGAAATTCGCGAAGCTATGACTGATTTTGTTGGTATAATCAGAACCGGTGAAGGACTGTCGGAAGCGCTTCATAAGGTTGAGGCTATCAGAGATTATGTTTCGGACTGTAAGTTAAAGTGTCACCTTGACTTTGAGCTTGCTAACATGAGCACGCTTGCGGTTCTGGTAATAAAATCATGTATTGAGAGAACGGAAAGCCGTGGCGGACATTACCGCAGTGATTATCCTGAGACACTGGAAGTCTGGCGTCACAATATTATTGTATAACCAACCGGGGGGAAGATATTATGAATCAAAGTTTTTTTGAGCACAACATCGAAGACATTGATAAAATAATTATGAATGCTATTCGTGAAGATATGCCGCTTGGAGATGTCACAACCGATTGTACGGTTTCTCCTGAGCAGATTTCAAGTGCCGTAATTACCGCCAAGGATGAAGGTGTCATAGCCGGAATCGAAATTACAAAAAGAGTTTTCGAGCTTCTTGACCCGTCAACAAAATTTGAATTGTGTGTACGCGATGGAGAACGTGTGAGTGCGGGTGATGTTCTGCTGAAAATAAATGGCAAGACTAGTGTGCTGCTTATGGGCGAGCGAGTTTCGATAAATATTCTCGGGCATATGTCGGGTATAGCGACTAAGACTTCAGAATTTGTTGCTCAGGTGAGCGGGACAAATGCTAAGATTTATGATACGCGCAAAACTACTCCGGGGCTTAGGCTGTTGGAAAAATATGCGGTTACGGTTGGCGGCGGCACCAATCACAGGTTTAGTTTGTCGGATGCAGTTTTGATTAAGGATAATCATATTAAGGCGGCGGGAGGAATTGGCAATGCTGTTCAGATGACCAAGGAGCGAGCCCCTCAGGAGATGAAGATTGAAGTTGAGACCGAAACGCTTGCTCAAGTTGTAGAGGCACTGGCGGCAGGTACGGATATAATAATGCTCGATAACATGAGTCTAGACATGCTGCGCGAGGCTGTTACATTAATAAACGGCTGCGCGGCAACCGAAGCGTCCGGCAACATGGATCTGATCAACGACGGCATTAAAAAAAGTGTTCATGATGTAGCTTTAACCGGCGTTGATATTATCTCTGTTGGCAGCCTCACTCACACTATTTCGAATTTTGATGTTAGTATGAAAATACTTTAGATGTTTCAGGGGACGGTTCCTTGTTACTCTGTCACTAGATATTTATCTATTACTTCCCAGAGCTCATCCCTACCGGTTTTCTTTGAAGCAGAAACCGGGATTATTTTTATATCATCATCGAGCTCTAATGTTTCACGAATCTGTTTTATATTTATCTCTCGTTCCTTTGCGCTTATCTTATCTGCTTTCGTCGCAACAATCGCATATGGAAATTCGTAATGTTTAATCCAATCATGCATCATGATATCATTTTTGCCCGGCTTATGGCGAATATCAATAAGTAATAAAATAAGTTTCGCTTTTTTTCGTTCAAGCAAATACCCTTCAATCATCTTGCCCCACGAAGCGCTCTCATTTTTCGAAACACTTGAGAATCCATATCCCGGCAAATCTACAAAATATAATTCATCGTTAACATTATAAAAATTAATTACTCTGGTCTTGCCCGGCGTGTTGCCAACGTAAGCCAATTTTTTTCTTGCAAGCAAAAGATTTATCGTCGATGATTTGCCGACATTGGATTTGCCCACAAATGTTATATCCCAAAAATCATTTTGGGGAAATTGTGAAGTTTTCACGCATGTGATTTCATGCTTTGAATTTTTAACGAACATTTTTCTTCCCCCATATTCTAAACAAAATGCGTTCAAAAAATCTTTTAAAATAAATTTGAACCGGTTCTTTTCCGCCGATCGGAGTCGAAAATACAGTCATTATACCTGCTCGATTTCCTCCCCAAATATCTGTAAACAGCTGATCTCCCACAACGCAAATATTCTGAAGCGGCACCTGATATTTTTCAGACAGCCCGAGATACAGTCCCTTATCGGGCTTGCCACTCTTTGCAATCGCATCAAGTTTGATATCAGCATTAAACATATCAACACGCTCTTGAGAATTGTTTGAAATAAAACATATCTTAACATGCTCTCTTATCGAGTTAATCCAATCAATAACTTCTGGCGTCGCACCTTGCCCATGCATAACCAAGGTGTTGTCGATGTCTAATAACAAAAGCATTACGGAGTGCTCTCTTAAAAAAGATGTGTCAATCCGTAATGCGCTTTTTAAAATTATATTTGGTTTAAAACTGTTAAACATAATTTGATTGGTCCTTATCGA
>JANYKE010000118.1 GCA_025361685.1 Eubacteriales bacterium
CCTCGCCAAATTTTATATGCGCTGTTGGGTTTCCTCTTCTTAGCGTGTCATTGTCAATAGCCGGCAGATCATCGTGCACAAGTGAATATGTATGTATCATCTCAATCGCAACAGCAAATGGCATGCATTCGTTCAGGTCACTGCCAACCGAATCGCACACAGCAAGCATTAATATCGGGCGAATCCTTTTGCCTCCCAAAATCAGACTATAATTTTGCGCTGCATAAAGTATTGCTTGCGGACCGTCATCAACTACAATATTTTTTGAGTATGAAATTATTGCTTCATCAACAATTTTTTTATACTCTTCAAATTTCTTTTCAAATATTTTGACATCTGCTGTGGTATTTTCGCACTCCATTATGCCTTCTCCGCTTCAAACGGCACTTCTTCAATCTTATCGCCATTGTCTATAAGCTTTGTTATTTTCTGTTCAGCTGAGTCGAGCTTGTCCTGACATATTTTTGTCAGTTCAATTCCTCTTTTAAACAATTCCATTGCTTCTTCAAGTGGGGCCTCCCCACTCTCAAGCATATCAGTAATTTTGTTTAATTCCTCGACTGCTTTTTCAAAAGTAATTTCATTTCCTACTTCTGCAGATTTTTTTTCTTTTTCAGCCATTATGATTCTCCTTTATTTTTATTATCTTTTGAAATGTTTTTTACTGTACAATTTAGAATTCCATCTGATATCAAAACATTAATTTCATCGTCGACTCTTACATCTTTGGTATTCTTAACAATACTTATGCCATCTTTTGAATATGTAACTGAATAACCTCTTGCAATAACTCCCAGTGGGCTCAAAGCATTCAGTTTTGCGGCAATCATAGAGATTTTCGATTGATTTCTCTCGACCGATGCTTCTATTGCTTTATTTATCCTGCCTGTAAATGTATCAAGTGACTGTCTTATTGAATTAATTTTGTCAAATGGCCGCTTGAATATTGATGAGACCAAAACTCTTTCAAGCGTAGCACGCTTAATTTCAACCCCATTGATAAATGAATTTTTAAGACGTTGCGTATAACTTTGAATATCATTCATGAGATCTGCTTTCTTTGGGAATGCCAGCTCTGCTGCTGCGGATGGAGTAGGTGCGCGCATATCTGCAACAAAATCAGCAATTGTGAAATCTGTTTCATGTCCGACAGCAGAAATGATTGGAATTTCAGATTCAAATATGCTCCGTGCAACAATTTCTTCATTGAAGGCCCACAAGTCTTCTATTGAGCCGCCTCCGCGTCCGACAATTATTACATCCGCAAGTTTTTTTTCATTTATTCTTTTTATGGCTTTTGCAATTTCTCTTCCGGCATTTTCACCTTGCACAGGTACAGGATACAATTTAATTGAAATAGATGAATTTCTTCTGGTCGCAACATTAATTATGTCGCGAATAACTGCGCCGGTCGGTGAAGTAACGACGCCAACAATCTTAGGTAAAAATGGGATTTTTTTCTTGTGTATCGGACTGAAAAGACCCTCTTCATCCAATTTCTGTTTCAATTTTTCAAATGCGATATATAGATTGCCTTCTCCAAACTCCTGCATTTCTTCAACGGTCATTTGGTACTGGCCGTCGCGCTCATAAACAGTCACCTTGCCACGAGCTATTACAGCAGTTCCGTCGCGTGGATTCATTTTCAGCCCCTCGTTCTTCCACTTCCACATTACGCATTTAATTTGGCTTTGCTCATCCTTTAGCGTAAAGTACAAATGTCCCGACGAATATTTTTTGCAATTGGAAATCTCGCCCTTTATATAGATATTGTTTAAAGGAATACTTGATTCAATAAGATTCTTTATATATGTTGTTACCTGTGAAATAGTATAAACAGGTGCTGACTGATCATTCATTATTCTTCACCGTAAATAATATTTTCACCACTTAATTTGTCCTCTTCATTAAAATGAGTACTTATACCGCCTAACAATCCATTTACAAAATTCGCCGAAGAATTTGTGCCGTATTTTTTAGCAATTTCAACTGCTTCATTGGCAACAATTTTTAATGGAATTTCTGCCTTGATTTTATATTCATATAAGCATACGCGAAGAATACTTAGGTCAATTCTGGCAATACGTGAAATAGACCAATCCTCATTTAAGTCTTTTTTAATCCAAGTGTCAATTGTTTCTTTGTTGGCAAGCACGCCTCTAACGACATCAATGAGATAATCCTTTTCTACGTTTTTTGTGAATTCCTCATCATTCAAAAAGTATTCGAGTTGTTCCTCGATATCTTCTTTTTGAAATTCGAACTGGAATAAAATTTTAACTGCAGCTTCTCTAGTAGTTCTTCTTCCCATTATCTCCTCCAGCTGGAAGGCAATATTTTATCAAGCAAATTACTTGCAAATTCTATTATAACATCTTTTTTTCCTTTTACTATTTTAGCAATTACAATCCCCACCACA
>JANYKE010000057.1 GCA_025361685.1 Eubacteriales bacterium
TGAAGGTGTATATGCATTTATTGCAATAACATTTCTGTATTCTTCTGCCGGCTTATCTGTATTAATAATTATTCTTGCAGCAATTGTTTCTCCGCACTTATATTCATTCTTAATATCAACTTCAATCACATTTACCTTGTATGCCAAAATTGAATATAGTCTGCTATCTCCCTTTTCAATTTCCGTGCTCAATACATCAGTGTAGCCAATGTATTTTTTTGCTCTTACATCATATATGTGCGCAATTTCAGAAAATCTTATGTTGAACAATTTTCCTTCTATGTGTGTGTCGCCTTCAACACCATACGATACTCCGTCTCCGCCAGTTACTGTTTTGCCTCCCAAGCCTCTTTGAAAACCAACGTATTTTGCAGAACCGTCACTATAGTAAATGGTCTCAACTCCGAACGGTCTATTTCCCTCAGAGTCTTCAATTGCAGCAAACTGTTCTATTTTTGCTGCCCCCATTACTGCTTTAATTATTTCCATAGTGCTCTTGCCGCTTCCATCTGATCTTACATTTGGATATCCTGATAGAGAAAAATTTAAATATACCGCTTTTCCTTTTTCATAATCATTAAATGAAACAAGTGGCACTTTGTAAGTAAATCCGTCTACAAATGCCGCCTTTGCGGTTGTCGTTCTTGTTGGAAATTCTGTATATTTTATTGTTGGCATTATGCAGGTGTTGTCAAAAGCTTCAAAATCTTTAGTTGCCTCAAACTCATCCCCTAAGGCGACCTCCCATGTAATATTCATTAAGCGCTTAATTCCAAGAACATCATCAATAGATCCATCCTTGAAAAGTTTGTTATGTTCATCCATTATTCCGGTCTGATAATCAGCAATCAGAAATCCACCGTCTGCAACAAATTGCCTGATATTTTCAGTTTCCTTTGAACTTAAAGAAATAGAATACGGCAAAACAAAAACTTTATATCCTTTATTCTTTAATTCACCCTCTTCAACTTGTCGGCTGTCAATGAAATTGTACTGATATCCAAGATCCTCAAGCACGTTCATCCAACCCATTCTGTTGTCTGTAAATTCACCGAATTTATTTCGGGTACTGACACCATTTATTGAAGTGACTGAATAATGAATTCCAATATTCAGGGCATCCCGCCTTGCAGCATAGAGAAGCATCTTGCCAATTCCTTCACGCCTTATTTCTCTGAAAACTTTTCCAAGATCTTTGCCACATCCTGAAAATGTAAAATCGGGATTCATGCAAGCGTATTCCCAGAAAATATTTGCCATTGTTCCCTCATGGAATAAAACCTGCCAAGCTTTTTCCAAAATATACTTGTATCTTTGTCCATAACCAAACCAAACTCCAACATTTGTCCCTGGTCTTTTAAAGGATCTGTGTATCTCAAGCTGCCCTCCGGAAACATATGAGCGGAATGACGAAATGTATTCGTGAATGGAATAGTAATCATATCCCGAATATGGCGTCGTTACCTGGGTTCCGGATACGCTTAACTTTGCATCCTTATCATATTGATCTACAAGTTCCTTTATTATTCTGTATCCCTTAGTCACAGTATTATACATGAATCTTTTATGATCTCCCCACGAAGCAAATTCACCTCGCGACTTGGCTTCGTATAAAGTATCCGGCACAATCTCTTCCCATGTTGAAAATTTTCTTGACCAGCTTTCATTAAGTGCTTCGAGATTTTCGTACTCGGTTTGAAGCCATTTTCGCATGTCTCTCATACAGTGTTCACAGAAACAAAGGTCCAGTTCATCACTATAACATGTCAACGATCCCTCATCATTAACTCCATAAGTAATAGGTTTGTATTTAACATTATCCGGTACAATCTCCGAAATGTTTTTGGTGTTTATTTCATAAAACTCAGGCGAATTCATGCATAGCTTTCTTTTTAAAAAAGATTTGTCTCCGGATGTAAAATAGTTTTCCTTCATTGCAACATATTCTTCTCTTTGATACCAGCTAATGCTAAATCCCTTCGTGTTCGTCTTTGTCTGCACTTTATTATCCCCATAATACAAAGCTGTTGATCCCATCTCAATAAGACGCTCTCTTTCAAGTGCAAGAAAGTCGCCAAAGCCCCTGTTTTGAGGTGCAATAAATACTTCAAAATCGTTAATGTTTCTATCCTCGATTGCAATAATTATATCCGAAGAAACAAGCCTTTTGACAACATGTCCGTTTATTTTAAGATCGGCATGAACGAAAACCTTGATTGACTTGCCATTCGTGACCTTTAAGTTACAATTTACTTTTTTAGATATTGGCGTTTCCTTAATAATCCTTCTTCCTTTTGTATCTGTAAGTAATGGGAGTTTATCAATTTCTTCTGCTTTAATTGCAGACTTTTCTTCATCTGATGCAGCAACAAAAAGATCAACGGATTCATTGTACCGATCAAGAATTCTGTCAAAAGCATCAATCAGTGAAATTTCAACAGATGCTTCAGGCAAACCCAGAAAAGCCATCGCTTCCTGTCTGTAATCTTCATACTCTGTTCCACGAGCCTCGCATTCTTCTGGATTTGCAAACTTTCGTTCCCGCAAATTCTGATAGCTTCGTGTGTCTTTTGGAGCATTGTGCATTTTTGACTTCTCAATTTCCGGATTTGCATTTGGATCCGAAGGGCCGGCCATTGGATTTGGTTTCTTAATTGTTGCCTGATCAAAATATGCGATAGCACATTTATTCCAATCAACATTTAGCAACACTCCAATTTTCTCATCCTTATGAGTCTCTGTTTTGTCAGTAGTCAGTTCAGATATATCTGCTTTGGTCGGAATATCAACTACCCTTGTATACCAATCACATGTCCTACCCTCAGACACCAGTTTGAAGTTAACGGCGTATTTTCCTCCGTACCCTATAAACTCAGGCAATTTAATTCTTGCTACTCCATCAAGAATTCCTCTGTCATAATCGTCAGCATCATTCAAAGCATAAATATCAACGACATCCTCCTCTTCACGAAAATCTCTGAGAAAACTGCCGGTTTGCCCGCCTGAAAATACAACATTGTCATACATATCAAGAATTGTATATTCGATGTCAAGATTGTAGTCATTATTTCCTTTGTCAATAATAATCTTAAGATCAGTTCCGGTTCGACTGTTGTTCAAAACGTAAGCATCACTAATTGCACAGCACTTTTCAGCTTTTCCTGACGCCCAAAGCATTGCTCTATTCATAAATGAATAAAAATACTCAAGATAGTTGTATGTCGTGGAATAAAATGCACCGTGCCAGTTGCTTGTGAGTGAATCGTCACAGTCATCCCAACCAAGAAACTCATTATGCATCGGCAAAATATCTCTGGCATAATATGCAACAGTTACAACTCGACCCTTGCCGTATTCTTTAACTGCCACAATCGGATCCCCTGATTCTGATTTAACAATTACAGTTGCATCCGATGTTGCTTCATATGGAAAATATCCGAGTTCGCCAAATGGTATCAATTCAAAAGGAATCCCGCGAGTAATATAATGTTCTTCAGGAATCCATTCGCCAATCTTCAAATTGTCAAGTATTGGATTCTTTTTTTCTGTATCTATGCTTCCGACACTAAATTTCGGCTTTAGCGGTGAAAGTAAATCCAGTTCTTCGACATCTTCAAATGCTTCGCCATTAAAAGGTGCAATCAGGATTAGTCCCGCTCCGTTTTTAACTCTCTCCAAAATGGCTTTTCGTGCGGCAGATGAAAAAAATCCCCAGCCCATACAGCCCGGAATAACCATTACATCATAGTGATCGTCGCAAGTCACTGCTTCTTCAATGTTTTTGTGAGGAAGATCGAAATTACCTATTCCGCCGCGCTGTGCATAAAAGTCACCTGTACCCCACTCGTTAAGTGCAGAAATTCTGTCAAAGGTCGTGGTCTGGTGGTCAACGTCTGCACGAACAACAAATTCTGAAATTTCTCTGCCAAACTTTATGCTTGGAATAAACAGTGTTTTCATGGAGCCGGCAATAAAATCCGTACCCCATTCCTGATAACTTTTGGGTTTTATTTCAGTTGAAACAAACACATCTTTTTCAAATCTTCTCAAAACAATACCTCCGTGATTAGTTAAACTCAAGCATACTCACTTGTTGTACGCCATCGATTTTGCCCAGTTCGTCAAGGATCTCTTTGCCAACATGCTTGTCAACGCTGATAAATCCTACCGCTTTGCCCTCGGAATTTTTATTGCTGCTCCACTGCATTGCAGTAATATTTATCTGCCCTTTGCCCATTATTGTACCTATCTGTCCGATCATGCCCGGTTTGTCTAAATTTTGCATAGCAAGCATGTACTGTGATGGTTCAAAGTTTAATTTGTATCCAAAGAAATCAACGATGCGGATTTCACCATTTGCAAAAACCGTGCCGGAAAGTTCGAGGACCCTATCCTTTGTATGGAATTTAAGTGTAATCATATTATTGTACTTATCAAGCAGATTCGTTTTGGCCTCGGCAAGCTCTATTCCCATTCCTTTTGCGAACATTTCCACATTGACATAATTGACATTTCCATCTGTAATCTGATTAATCAAACCCATGAGGGCCGACAGGGAAACTACTTTTGTATCCTTTTCTGTGATTTCTCCGCTGTAAATTACTTCAAGTTTATTTACAGTACCGCACTCGGCTTGATAATAAATTCCGCCGAGAATTTGTGCGAGGTCAATGAACGGTTTCAGCTCATTGATGTTTGAACCTTTAAGATTTGGCATGTTAACCGCAGGAACCATTTCTCCGTTGAGCCCATCCAAAACTATTTTGGCGATTGCAACTCCGACGTTGTAGCTTGCTTCTTTTGTTGCTGCTCCGAGGTGAGGTGTGTAGACAACATTGTCCAAGGTCAAGAGCGGATTTTCATAATCCTGATCTTCAGGGTCTTTGTTAAAATTGGGTTCGTTTGCCAAAACATCAAGTGCCGCGCCGGCGACATGTCCGGAAACAATTGCATTGTAGAGTGCTGCCTCGTCAATGAGTCCTCCTCGGGCACAGTTAATTATGCGAACACCTTTTTTGCATTTTGCGAGTTCTTTTTCGCCGATGATTCCACCGCCGGAAATTTTTGGCGTATGAATTGTTACGAAGTCACACTGTGGCAGCATCTCATCAATCGTTTCACATTTCGTTACGCCGTCTTGTTCAAACTTGTCATCATTAACAAATGGGTCGTATGCCAGAACTTTCATGTTCGAGCCTTTTAACTTTGAAGCGACAATACCGCCGATTCTTCCGTAGCCGATTATGCCAACCGTTTTTCCGTCGAGCTCGACTCCGCTAAAGGTGCTCCTCCTGAAGTCTTTGTTTTTACCGCAGTGATATGCTTGTGGAATATTTCTGCTGAGCGCGTAAGCATGTGCAACGGCCAGTTCTGCCGCAGCCATGATATTGCTTTCAGGTGTGTTGACAACCATGATACCTTTTTTTGTGCAAGCGGGTACATCGATGTTGTCGATTCCGTTTCCGGCTCTTCCAACAATTTTAAGATTGATACCCTTTTCAATAACTTCTGCCGTAACCTTTGTTGCACTGCGGACGATTATCGCATCGTATCCGCCGATTACCTCAAGAAGTTCTTCCGGTGACATTCCTATTTTTATATCAATTTCAAATCCGCTTTCATTTAATAGTTTAAGACCATCATCATTTATTTTTTCTGCAACTAAAATTTTCATATATTTCTCCTTTTATATGCAAATGCAATATTTTTTTAACCTAAAGATTTTTGAAGTGCGGCAAGTGAAGAACCAAGTTCAACCGGATAGCCGTTTTCTCTGAGTGAGAGTTCGAGTGCCATAAAGCCTCTTGCTAAGTCAAATCTGTCTGCGTATCCGCAGTGTCCGATTCTAAATATTTTGCCCTTGAGATGTTTTTGGCCGCCGGCAACAATAACGTCATATTTCTCGTTCATTGTTTTGATGACCTTGCCGATTTCAATTCCTTCGGGTGCTTTAACAGGTGTGATAATGTTTGATGAATTTACCTGTGCGCAAAGCAATTCGAGTCCCAACGCTGCGACGCCTGCTTGTGCTGCGAGTGCAAGTGATGCGTGACGTGCAAAAACATTTTCAAATCCTTCATCCTTCATTAATTTTAAAGCTTCGGCCTGGCCGAGCATAAGCGAAACCGGCGGAGTGAAAGGCGGATTTTCTCCCTGACCTAAAAATCCTTTACGATATTTTTTATAATCGAAATAAAATTTTGGCAAAGTTGATTTTTCACATGCCTCCCATGCCTTGTCACTGACGCTTGCGTATGCGAGTCCCGGCGGGCACATAAGACCCTTTTGTGATCCGGTTACGACAACATCGATTCCCCATTCATCAGTTTTAATTTGGATGCCGCCCATTGAACTTATTGCATCGACAATAAATAATCTGTCTGTATCTTTAGTCAGTTTTCCGACTGCTTCTATGTCATTGGTTACGCCGGTTGAGGTTTCATTATGAGTCATAATGACTGCCTTGATTTCTTTGGTCGTGTCGGCGTCAAGTATTTCTTTTATTTTATTGACATCAGCGGCTTCGCCCCATTCAAATGCGAGTTTAACAACATCAAGTCCGTAGACGCTGCTTATCTCTGCAAATCTGTCTCCAAATGAACCTATGCTCACTGCAAGAACTTTGTCGCCGGGGGAAAACATATTTACAATTGCGCTTTCCATAGCCCCTGTGCCGGATGATGCAAACATGAGAACCATATTTTTTGTATCAAAAAGCTCCTTAAGATTTTCTTCCAATTGTTCGTACTCTGCAACAAATGCTGCTGTTCTGTGATGAATAATTTGAGCGCTCATCACCTTAAGTACACTTGGTGGAACCATTGTTGGTCCTGGTGTCATTAACAATTTTTCTCTTTTCATAATCCACGTCTCCTTTTTCTTTGTTTGAATAGATTATATTATATTCCACAAGTCAGCGCAAGGCTTACCTAATCAAATCTTTTATCACTTCACCGGCGATAATCAAACCGGCAACAGAAGGGACAAATGGCACGCTCCCCGGCGGCTTGCATCGGACAGAGGGTTCTTCTTTTGAATATACAACTTTTAATTTTTTGATGCCGCGTGCTTTGAGTTCCTTTCGCATAACTTTTGCAAGCGGACATACAGAAGTTTTGTTGATATCGGAAACTTCAAATTTTGTTGGGTCAAGTTTGTTGCCTGTTCCCATGCTGCTTATAATTGGAATTTCTTTTTGTTCTGCCGCGACAACCAATCCGATTTTCCCGGTAACCGTATCAATCGCATCAACAATATAATCATAATCGTCTCTTATTAAGTCATCCGCATCAGTATCGGGCAAATAGAATCTTTGGTGTGTCTCGACAATGGCATTTGGATTTATGCTTAGTATTCGCTCCTTCATAACTTCGACCTTTGGCCGGCCAAGTGTCTGCTCCGTTGCAATGATCTGCCGGTTAAGATTGGATATGCTAACCACGTCTTTATCAACAAGCACAAGTTTTCCGATTCCAGCACGCACCAAAGCCTCAACCGCAAAAGATCCCACGCCGCCGATACCAAAAACCGCCACGCATTTGCCCGCGAGTTTCGTAACCGCTTCTTTGCCCAAAACTTTTTCTGTCCTTGTAAACATATTTTCCATATGTGTTGTCTCTCCTAACAAGAATTCTTTTGATTGCATTCAGTCTATCAAAAACCAAGCACAAATTCAAATTCTTTATTTTTTTGACTTGTTCAACACGTTTTAACGCGTATTAGTTTTCAGCATGGATGATGATACAATTTTTTTAAACTTCACAAGCGAGGTAATGTTTAGGAATGAATAAAAAAAGCGTATTAATTAACTTTAGTTATATTCTTTTTAATGACGCAACTGCCACAAGTGGCGTGCATCAAAAAAAACTGATATAATGACGGTTAAGAAACAAGAAACTATTGTGTTTCTAAATCATTTGCATACGGGGGCGTTGAAATGAGTAAAAGACCAAATATTATGCTTATCGAAGTTGATCAGCTCACAGCAAAAAATTTGAGTTGTTATGGCAATCCGGTTATTAAGACGCCGAATATCGATGCACTTGCCGGTGATAGTTTTACGACATCAAATTGTTTTTGCAACTATCCTGCTTGTTCGCCATCCCGCTCGTCAATGTTCACAGGGCGCTATCCACACACAATCAAGGTCCATGCCAACCACATGCATATTCCTGAATATGAACTTACACTTCCGGAAGTGATGAAGGATAACGGATACAGAACAGCGCTTATCGGCAAGAATCATGCATTCAAAAAACCTCATCTTGCCAAGGCTTGGGATCTCTATATTAATGGTGAAACTGGTCACTTGGTTTCAACATATCTGGACGATGAGGTTGTTATGGCTGCTCACAATTGGTCTGAAAATGTTGAGGTCAGCGGCGGCTATGCTGTTACACCTTTCCCTCATGAGAAAACCAGTTCTCCGTTGCATGCGGCTGAGACTATTAAATATATAAATGAATCTGTAAACGAAGACGCACCGTTTTTTATGTGGCTGTCTTTTCCTGAGCCTCATCCACCATATCAAGTCACCGAAGAATACGCAAGTCTCTATCCGCCGGAAATTGTACCGAAGCCAATTGTTGATTCAATGGAAAATAAACCTGACCGTCACTTGCTCGCAAGCAAAATGGATGCGATGGATTCCGAAGGAATTGAAAAGTGGGTAGCCGGACTAAAATCAATATACTTTGGAATGATAAATTCTGTTGACGATGCACTCGGACAAATAATTGCAGAGATGAAAAAACTTGGCATCTATGACAACACGATAATTATTTTTACAGCTGACCACGGCGACGCAATGGGCGATCACGGTCTTGTTCAGAAACTAAACTTTTTCTATGACTGTTTCACAAATGTTCCTTTCACTATCATGTGGAAGGATCATATTAAACCTGACATGAATAATGTGCTTGTTGAGCTTATTGATATTTACCCAACACTTCTTGACCTCGTTGATATCGAAGCTCCATTTGGAATTCAGGGAAAAAGTCTTAAGCCTGTACTGATGGGTGACCTCTCGAAGCAGCGCGACTTTGTTGTAATGGAAAGCGGCGAAAATATTCCGGCAACAAAACTTTCAGACATTAAATCATTTCCTGAAAAACCATACACGCGAGAATTTTTTCCATGGAATGTTTATCGTGAAGCTTGGTGCGGCAAAGGCAAATCAATTCGCACAAAGGAATGGAAATTTAATCTTTACCTTGATGGTGGCGGAGAACTTTACAACCTGGTCAATGACCCTGACGAGCTTATCAATCTTTACACTAAAGAATATGAAGAACCTCGGTATGTTGGCGAATACAGTGGTATAATAAATAAAATGAAAATGGACTTGCTGCTATGGTGCATAGACACCGAAGATAAGATTCCCGAAAACACCACAGTCAAAGCCTATGTCGCCGTCCCCAAAAACAAGACTATTTATTAATTTGTAGCAGCGTAGCAGGGGACGGTTCCTTGCTACAC
>JANYKE010000076.1 GCA_025361685.1 Eubacteriales bacterium
TGAAACAAAAGAAGATATTCAAAGAGATATAAGAAGAATTGAGAAAGAAATTATTTTGGAGATACAGACAATCAGCACAATGAAATTATGAGATAAAATCTCATAAAATTATTATGATATTGGAGGGATAGGCCGTGGTTAAGATTCCTTACGGTGAAACATTGGAAAGCAGAGATTCACTAAAACTTTACTGTGACTGGCTGATGGAACAACGAAATGATACAGGGTTCTTCAATGTTTTTGAAGCCGAAGAGCAGATGTATGAATGGTATATGGTAATGTATCCGGTTAGAGCATTACTTATCGGCGGCAAGATTCTTGATAACAAAGAGTATATTGATGCGGCACTTTATTACATTGATTTGTATATTGACGAGCAGCTGCCAAACGGAGCATTCACATCAAACTGCAGACGCAAAAAAGGAAGCGACCTCACACAGCGTGAGATTGATGATATTTTCAGATATGGCAAGGTCAACGTTGCTGATAACGGATCCAACGTTGCGGCAATGCTTCAGGCCTGTGAGTTTGTCGAGGGCGAAAGGCGCGAAAAATATCTTAACTCTGCTAAGAGATGGTTTGACGGATGGGTATCAATTTGGAAACTTGATACAGGAGCCTACACCAACGGATTATGGGAGGGACATAAGCGAAACACTGCGTATTCATGCGCAATCGGAACTGTAACTGTCGCGCTTTCAATGTACGGAATGATAACAGGTGATTATGCCTATGTTGAAAAAGCTGAAGAGGCGATCAAATTCCAATGCGACGGATGGTCGGATGAATTCGGAACACCTAAGTTTTTCAATAGTTATCCGGATGAACACGTTATGGATTGGACTAATGACTATTCGCATACCTTCTACATAATGGAAGGTATGGTCTGGACACATATGGCAACAAAAAATGCAGAGCTGAAAAAGTATTTTGCGTCAAGGATAAAAGAATGGTTATTTTCCGATCACGGGCTATTAAGTCAATGGGACGGAAACTGGTTTAATTATCTCGTATATTGCGAGGATACCAATCAATCACGTTATGGATGCAGGCTGGGTTGGGAAATGGCAAAATCAAACGGGATACCTTCGCTATGGATGTATTATCTAAATAATATTGAGGATGATCCAAGACTTAGGGCTGTTGTTAAAAAAGCATACACGCATTTGAATAATCCGCTTGATGCAAGGATGTCCGGAATCATGAGTGACCCAAATAGGTCATACGGTTCATTCGCGGTACAGTCAACAGGATTTGGTGGACTGTCGTTAGCTGAAAAGGTTTTGCCCGGAAGCGTTTATGAATTTTTCAAATCATAAAATCAAAATAGCCTGCTTCAATAATATACTTGGAGAATAATATACTTGGAGGAAGAAATACAGTATGAGGAAAACAAAAATAATATGTACGCTGGGTCCGGCGGTGGACGGCGATAATATCACAAGAAAAATGATAGGGGCAGGAATGAATTGCGCGCGATTAAATTTTTCGCATGGAACTCATGATGAGCATAAAGCAAGAATGAATAGAATTAAGCGTATTCGTGAGGAAGTGGGTGTGCAGATCGCGCTGATGCTTGATACGAAGGGGCCGGAAATCCGGTTGGGGAATTTTAAGGATAAGAGTGTTAATGTGACTGAGGGGCAGGAGTTTACTCTCTACGCTGAGGAGAGACTTGGTTCAGTTGAAGGCTGTTCGTTGACATACGATTTGCTTGCTCAAAATGTGAAAGTCGGATCACAGATTCTGATTGATGATGGTAAGGTTTGCATTGAGGTAATTAGGATTGAAGGCCACGACATAGTTTGCAAGGTTATTAATTCGGGTGTTCTTAGCAACCATAAGAGTCTGAATATTCCGGGTGTCGAGATTGCGATGCCTTATATCAGCGCGATAGATCGCAGCGACATTTTGTTCGGAATCGAGCAGGGTGTAGATTTTATTGCTGCATCATTTGTACGCACGGTGGACGATGTTTTAGAACTGCGCAAACTGTTAAGTGAAAATGACGGTAAGAATATTCAGATTATTTCGAAGATAGAGAATGCTCAAGGAATTGACAACTTGGATGAGATTATTAACTGGAGTGACGGAATAATGATTGCCCGAGGCGACATGGGTGTTGAAATCGCATTTAAGGATTTGCCTCATGTGCAAAAGGACATTATTCAAAAATGTTATAAGGCGGGTAAATATGTTATCACTGCGACACAGATGCTTGAGTCAATGACTAAGAATCCAAGACCTACGAGAGCAGAGGTTTCGGATGTGGCTAATGCGATTTATGACGGCACGACAGCGATTATGCTTTCGGGCGAGTCGGCTGTGGGTGATTATCCGGTTGAGGCTGTTAAGGTTATGGATGAGATTGCGATTACGACCGAGAATGATATTAACTATGGCAAGAGATTTGAAGAGGGTATTTCGGTGCGGACTGCGAGACACAATATTGCTAACGCGGTTTGTTCTGCTGCTTGCTCGGCTGCTTACTATGTTGGGGCTGATGCTATTATTGCTGTGACGCGTACAGGTAGAACTGCTAAGCAGATTTCAGATTTTAGGCCTAAGTGTCCGATTATTGCGGCGGTTGTCGACGAGACCGCTTGCAGACAGTTGAGTCTGGGATGGAATGTGACAACGATTCTGGCCGGGATGATGAAAAGTGCTGATGATGTGTTCGAGCACGGGATTAAGCGCGCACTTGAGACCGGTATTGTTAAGAGTGGAGATACTGTGGTTATTGTGGGCAGTGCTGCGACGGGACTGGGGCAGACTGAGTTGATCAAGGTGCAGCAGATTTAGACAACGGTTTTAATCAGCAGATTTAGGGCTGATGAAGTTTAGTTGTGATTTTAATTATACGAGGAGAGTTTGATATGTTTGATAATATGACTGCGGCGCAGGCGAGAGATGAGATTCTGAAGCAGGTTAAGGATTATTGCGGTCTGTTTCATGGAGACAAGGCGCTAGCGGCAACCGATGGCGGCGAATACAAAGAGGGCGAGCGCATACCTTATGCTTCGAGAGTTTATGACAGTGAAGAAATGTGCAATCTTGTTGATTCTGCTCTTGAGTTTTGGCTGACTGCCGGACGGTATGCGGACGAATTCGAGAAATCGTTTGCCAAATATCTGGGAGTTAAACATGCGCGACTGGTGAATTCCGGTTCAAGTGCCAATCTGGTAGCCTTTATGACACTTACATCATCAACACTTGGCGAGAGAGCAATTCGCAGAGGTGATGAAGTAATAACTGTTGCCGCCGGTTTCCCAACCACTGTTGCCCCAATTATACAGTTTGGAGCAGTACCGGTTTTTGTCGATGTAACTGTTCCTCAATATAATATTGACGTCACAAAACTGCAGGAAGCATTGTCTGATAAAACCAAAGCAGTTATGGTTGCACATACACTTGGCAACCCATTTAATATTAAAGCGGTTAAAAGTTTTTGTGACGAAAACAATCTCTGGCTTGTTGAAGATAATTGTGACGCACTTGGCTCAACATATACAATTGATGGAGAGACAAAATTTACAGGAACCATCGGAGACATCGGAACATCAAGTTTTTATCCGCCGCATCATATGACTATGGGCGAAGGTGGAGCAGTGTACACAAACAATTCAAAACTAGATAAAATTATTCTTTCATTCCGTGATTGGGGTCGCGACTGTATTTGTCCTTCAGGCAAGGACAACATGTGTGGCAACCGATTCAACAAACAATATGGTGAACTTCCATCCGGGTACGATCACAAGTATGTTTATTCTCACTTTGGTTACAACCTTAAAGCTACAGACATGCAGGCAGCAATCGGATGCGCGCAGCTTAAGAAATTTCCGCAATTTGTTGAACGCCGCAAACATAATTTTACTCGTCTTAAAACTGCACTGCAGGATAAAGGTGATGGCTGTGACATCAGTGACAAATTAATTCTTCCGGAACCTTGTGAAAATTCTGATCCGAGTTGGTTTGGTTTTCTTATTACTTGTCAAGGCGGAGCAGAAAGAAATTCAATTGTAAAATATGTTGAGAGTAAAGGTGTTCAAACCAGAATGCTTTTCGCAGGCAATCTTACTAAGCATCCTTGCTTTGATGAAATGCGTGAAAGCGGTCAAGGATACAGGAAAGTTGGCGAATTAACTCAAACAGATATTATTATGAATGATACATTCTGGGTGGGAGTATATCCAGGAATGACCGACGATATGATTGACTACATGGCCAAAATAATTAAGGAAGCTGTAATATTAGGGTAGATTTGTGAATATAATTAAAAAGATTCTTAAAAAACTGAATATTCACAACAAAGAAGATTTCAAGCATTTCGTTTTGCAGTTTATTAAATTTGGAATAATAGGCGTGTCAAATACATTGATTAGCTGGGGAATATATTATGTCATAATAATTTTTGTAAACGCTAATTGGTATATCGGTGCTTCAATAATAGGGTTTATTGTTAGTGTTCCAAATTCATATTATTGGAACAATAAATATGTATTTAACAAGGCTGATAAAGGACATATTAAGACATTGCTAAAAACATATCTGGCATATAGCCCTGCCTTTTTATTTGGTACATTGGTACCGATGTATATTGGAATTGCTAAGCTCGGAATTTCGCCGCTATATGCACCGGTTGTTATGGTAATTAGTATTCCGCTTAACTTTTTGATTAACAAGTTTTGGGCTTTTAGAGATCAGAAGCTTGTTGTGAAAGAAGGGGACAGTAATGAAAATTAAGGTTGCTGATTACATTGCTAAATACTTGGTTGAACAAGGAATATGCGATGCGTTTAGCGTAACGGGCGGTGGCGCAATGCATCTCAACGATGCATTCGGGCACGAGCCCGGCCTGCACGTCACATACAACCATCACGAGCAGGCCTGCGCCATCGCCGCTGAAGCTTACGCGCGCATAAACAACCGTCTGGCTCTCGTCTGTGTAACAACCGGTCCGGGTGGAACCAACGCTATTACCGGTGTTGCCGGCGGCTGGCTCGACTCAATACCAATGCTAATAATAAGTGGTCAGGTTCGATATGATACAACCGCACGCGGAATGGGTGTTCCAATTCGTGCCGGCGGCGACCAGGAATTTGACATAATAAGATCTATAGACTGCATGACCAAATTTAGTGAGATGTTGATTGATCCATTAAGAGTCAAGTACTGTCTTGACAAAGCACTATATCTTTCACAGACAGGGCGTCCGGGACCATGCTGGATCGATGTACCTCTTGATATACAAGGTTCAATTTTTGAAACAGACGAGCTGATAGAATTTAATCCGGCAAGTGTTGATACAAAAGATCCGCGCACAGCAATACCGGAACCGGTATCTCAGGATACAATAGACAAAGTGCTGGAAGAAATTGCAAAAGCCGAAAGGCCGGTACTCTATGCCGGCAACGGAATCAGAATCGCCAAAGCATATCACGATTTTTGGGACGCAATCAAAAAACTAAACATACCC
>JANYKE010000077.1 GCA_025361685.1 Eubacteriales bacterium
TTCCATAAAGCGCATATACAAACACTCTGAACATTTCGAAAAACTCATCATCCTTTATCGCAGGATTCTGCCATAAAGGATGTTTTGCCACCCGGTCGCAAAACTCAAATGCTGTCTCATAAGTACTTTGTACAAATCCCATTGAACGGAACATCCGCTGATAATATGCGAACATTTTTATTGCTGCTTTATTAGGTTCTCCGACTTTAGCGTGTGAGAATATTTTCCGCAAACGATATTGACTAAACATAATCCAAAAAGCAATGAGCAGAATCAACCCAAAAATGATTGCCACTATAGGTTTGAGCGGAGATTCAGGTCCGAATAAAAATGGAAGGTCAGGGAATATTTGTTTGTTTAGTTCGGGTGGTGGGGGTGGACTAGTTTGTATGTTGCCTTCTCCTCCGGGAACGGGTGATGGAGTAGTAATATATTGCGGTGTAAGTGTTGGCTCGCCGGGACCCGCAATTTCAACTGAATCAGTAGCTGACGGATCATCGCTTGGCGGAGGAGTCATGACATTATCGATTAGCTCATCTACCGGCGAAAAGTTGGCAGGGTCACTGATATCAACACCAGTATTTTTAAAAGTTTCTCTTTGCTTTTTATCCATTGTGATATAAAAGTTATCATAATAGATTGAAGTCGCTTCAAAAGGAATCCAGCCGACACCTTCTAAATATACTTCTGCCCATGAATGAGCCGAATCATAATTTGTGATGTTATAGTAGCCGCTTTCAGGTATGTCCCTAAGCGGGTATACGCGATAGCCCTCCACATATCTGGACGGAAGCCCAATGCAGCGTGCCATTACTGCCATTGCGGTAGCGTAATATGAGCAATAGCCTTCTTTACTATCAAAGAGAAAATAATCTACGAAATCAACATTTGATGGAGGAGTTCCGGGATTTTCATTGTAATTATAATTGCTAGCCAAATATCCCTCTATGCTTTTCATTTTTTCAAAATTTGTTTTATTATTCTTTGTAATTGCTTCGGCTAATTCTTTCACACGCAGCGGAGTCTTTGATGGAATATTCATATAATTGTCGTAGTTACTTGCAGAATTTTCTTTGACAGCGTCGTATAATATTTTGTTAAATGAAGCTGGCGGATTGAAGGTTGAGTAATAACCTATTTTACTTTTGCGAAATATACCTAGTGTATTTGGATTGCCATAATCAGGATAAAACGATGAGATGTTGTAACTGAATCCTTTCGGACAAAAGCTGTTGGAAAAAAAAGAACCGTCTTGATCAACTGTTAATGGAATATCATAATTCTGCAACTCAATCGAACTTAATTTTGATGGGTAAAAAATTGAAGTAGTATTTATGTCGTTATAGATGATTGAGTGTTTTGCAACAGTCCAAATAGAATTCTTGTTCGCCGGATTTTGCGCTTTTGCAGTCTGTTCAGCTAGAATTGTCTCCCAATAATCAAGACGAATCGGGTTAGCATCATTTAAATAGTCATATTCGTAGTTTAGTGTGCTGTTCCATTGCTTGCCGGTGTACTCATTCTTAACAACTCCGTCAAGATAGAGAACCCTTTCTGTTTTTACGTTTAGTGCCATTGAGTAATTTGGCATTACATTTCCGCCAAGCGATGGATCATTACCAAATCCGGAATACGAAAGTGAAAATTGATCATTGATTCCGAAAATATTTTTTCTAAAGAAATTGACAACAAATGAATTGGCCTGATTGACCTTTGTATCAAGCCAAGGTACCGTGAGAGGTTTTGATGGAGTTTCAAGAAAAAAAGGAGCAGCAATAATTATTATTGCCATAAGTATCGCAATCGGGACAAAGCTTTTTGTAGAAATATATTCATTGTCGGTTTCGTTGCGCTTCCTTTTGTAAATGTACAGAATATAATATATCACCGCAGCAATTACCAAAACATAAAACGCTATCGGTGGTACGGGAAGCTGCAGCACGGTGATTGTAATGTATGGAACTATGCTAAGCAGCAACGCCAGAAAAAAACGTTCTTTTTGATATAGAATAATAAAGCAGATAATGCAGAGCAGTGCAGTGATAGTGAATACAATAATAGTAATGTAGGTTTGCGAGTTGATATTTGTGAATTTTGTAAAATAGTTTGAAAGTGCATTAAAGCTGTCAGAAACAGGAAGCAGCGCAGCAAAACTTTTGATATAAGCAGAAGCAAAATACACCCCTGTATATGCTAGTATCAAAAGACCAGTGACAAAATAGCCAACAGCAGGGTTTTTGTATATCAGTAGAAGAAAAAGTCCAAAGGCAAGGCAGATTGAAAAAATTTCCACCTCATATCCGGTTGCTTCAAAAACAGCCATTGTCGCAACTGAAATGGAAAAAGAAGTTAACACGAACATGATAAAATTAATCAGCCAAAAACCTTCGTGCTTCATTCTGAAATCAACTTTTTTTACTTTACTAATTTTGAGTTGTTTTTTATCAATTGGCATTCTAGTATCTTCCTTTATAATCGCTTGCATAAATTTCAAGAACCTGGCGCGTGTCACTTTCTGTTTCAAATACTATTACATCAAATTCCGAATCGCGAAAAGCCTTGATGAGAATTTCCAACTTGGCTCTTTCACTCTTGCTAAAAAACGGAGGAACAACATACAGAATTTTGGCATGCTCTTTGGACTTCCCGAATCCCGAAGATGAAGGCATAAAATGAACTGAGTTTGTTAATCTCATTAGGCCTTCGAGCAAATCAAATGTCAGATTTGATGTTACAAGAAATATACCGGTCGCTGCCACGTTGGCCTCGGATAACATTCCCAGCAATGAAGTGGTATCGGTTGTTGAGTCAAACTTAACTGCGCAGCAATATTTGTACAAATTCTGAAATGAAGGAATGTCAGAAAAATTAATGAAATTTAATTCGCCTTTTTTGTCACTTGCAAGACAGGCCGGATGTTTTTTCTTGGCAAGGTAATGCGAAATCGCACACAAAACTTCAATCAACTTATCTTGAATTGCCAGCTGCATATCAGTTGTGCATTTTGGATTTTCATATATTTGGCTGAACAGATCAAGAACGATAACACTCATATTGCCACCAGCTTCCTGCTGGCTTTTTA
>JANYKE010000131.1 GCA_025361685.1 Eubacteriales bacterium
GGTCTGGCAAATACAATTGAGGAATTGCTCATGAGTGCCGAATACATCATGGCCGGCGGCAACAAAGAAGTCATTCTGTGTGAAAGAGGAATCAGAACATTCGAAACCGCAACACGAAACACATTGGACCTTTCAGCAATACCTGTTCTCAAAGAGAAAACTCATCTGCCGATAATCATTGACCCGAGTCATTCGGTAGGTATAGCACGCTTTGTCAAACCAATGTCGCTTGCGGCAACAGCAGCAGGAGCAGATGGCTTGATAATCGAGGTTCACAACGACCCACCGCACGCACTCTGCGACGGCCAGCAATCAATGACACCTGAAGAATTCATGGAGATTACAAAAGCAATCAATAAAATTTTGCCAATTGTAAACAAGTCAAATATTTTAGGTGAGGAAAATGAATAAGAACATTGGCGTTATCGGGCTCGGACTAATTGGCGGCTCGATTGCAAAAGCAATAAAGAAGAATACTAAGCATAAGGTTTTCGGATTCGATAAAAATGAAAAAACATTATCCGATGCAGCTGCGATTGGAGCAATTGATAATGTTTTTGATGATGATTCATTTGCGCAATGTGAAATAATAGTTATCGCATTGTATCCCGAAGAAACAAAAAGATTTTTTAAGGACAGCGTTGATAAATTTAAGAGGGGAACAGTTGTTGTTGATTGCGCAGGCGTTAAGGAAGTTATCTGCAACGAGCTGTCAAAACTTGCGACGGATAAAGGCGTGTATTTTATCGGCGGACATCCAATGGCCGGAAATGAGTTTTCGGGATTTGAAAATTCATCGGCTGAACTTTTTGCCGGAGCACCGATGGTGCTTTGCAATGAGTCGAGTGCAAATATTGTTGCGCTTAAGGCGGCAGAACTACTTTTCTTATCAATCGGTTTTGGAAGTGTCAATATTACCACAGCAAAAGAGCACGATAAAATAATTGCATTCACATCACAGCTTGCACACATCGTGTCGAACGCATATATCAAAAGTGACACGGCAAAAAATCACACCGGACTTTCCGCGGGAAGCTATCAGGACCTAACGCGAGTTGCAAAGCTAAACGAATTCATGTGGACAGAATTATTTATGGACAACAAAGAGAATTTGATAATGGAGCTCGACAGCTTAATTATCAGATTGACAGAATACAACGACGCACTCAAAAATGCCGACGTACCTGCAATGGAAAAACTGCTGGCTGACGGAAGAATTGCAAAAGAAAGGTTAGGATAAAAGTGGATATCAGAATAATTCCTCATAAATTAAACGGAACGATCGAAGCGGTGTCATCCAAGTCGGATGTCCACAGATTACTTATTGCTGCGGCACTTTCTGAGGCACCAACATATATTCATACAAATATTATTTCCAGGGACATTGAGGCGACAATCGGATGTCTGAGGGCGCTTGGCGCAGGAATCGAATTATTTGAGGAGCATAACGAGCATAAGTTTTTTGTCATGCCGATTCGAAGCGATCGAAGAGATTCTGATTTGGTGCTGGACTGTGCTGAGAGCGGATCAACGGCGCGCATGCTTTTGCCGGTTTCGGTTAGCTTATATAATGAGGCAAAATTTATTGGGAGAGGAAGTCTGTTGCCGAGGACGTTTTCGGATTTAATTAATGAGATGGAGAAGAACGGATGTACATTCAGCCGGAAAAATATTCCGTTTAATGTATCAGGAAAATTGAGAGCAGGTACATTTACGTTGAGCGGCTCCGTAACATCACAGTTTATTAGCGGATTGCTTTTTGCGCTACCGCTGCTTGACGGAGACAGCAAAATAGTATTGACAACAAAGCTTCAGTCTTCGGGATATGTGGATATGACTGTTGAAACGCTGAAGCGTTTTGGGATTGCGGTTACAAAGACTGATGATGGATTCGAGGTCGAAGGAAACCAGAAATATATAACGCCTGACGAAGCAATCGCAGAGGGCGATTGGTCAAACGCAGCATTTTTTATTGCGGCCGGAGTTACTGTAAACGGAGTTGAGGATTATTCTTTACAGAAGGATAAAAAAATAGTTGATCTGCTTGATGAACTGAATAAATCTGATAGGGATGAGATAGTTATTGATGCGGAACAGATTCCGGACTTAGTTCCGATTTTGGCGGTTGCGGCGTGCGGAACAAGAAAAACTATGAGAATTGTTAATGCATCACGCCTGCGAATAAAGGAGAGCGACAGACTTAATTCAGTTTACACAATGATGAAGTCATTAGGTGCGAATATTGAGGAGGGTGAAGACAGTTTGACGGTACGCGGAACAGGTGAGCTTGAGGGTGGTAAAACGGATAGCTTCAATGATCATCGAATTGCAATGGCAGCCGCGATTGCATCTTGCATTTGTAAGAGCGAGGTAGTAATATCAAATGCAGAAACAGTTGAGAAGTCATACCCGAGGTTTTTTGAGGATTTCAATTCTCTGGGAGGTAATGCAAATGTCATCTGAATTTGGAAATAATATTAGAATAAAAATTTATGGGCAATCGCACTCGCCTGAGATAGGTGTGATTATCGAGGGGCTGCCGCCCGGTGAGATTATTGATATGGATAAGGTGCAAAGGTTTTTGGAGCGCCGCAAGGGAGGGACAAAGTCGTACACGACGCCGCGCAGTGAGAGTGATGAGGCGAGGATAGTGTCGGGTATGGCCGGCGATAAGACTGATGGTGAAGCGCTGCATGCTGTTTTTGTTAATGCTAATGTGAAGGGTAAGGATTACTCGAGATTTGAGACTGTGCCTAGGCCGTCACATGTTGACTACTATGCCAAGGTGAAGTACGGTGACAATTATGATGTAAGCGGCGGAGGACATTTTTCAGGAAGACTGACACTCCCGCTATGCTTTGCCGGCGCGATATGCAAACAGATTTTAGAAAGACATAACGTATTCATAGGTGCACACATTTCTTCAATCGCAGGGGTGGCTGATAACAGATTTGACGCAGTCGATCTCATGCCGGAGGAACTCATGATGCCGTCAATAAAAGAGCTGCCGGTCATCAATGATATGGCAGGAGACCTGATGATAGAAAAAATACTCGAGGCAAAGGCTGACGGCGATTCGGTCGGAGGCACAATCGAATGCGCCATAATTGGTTTGTCAATCGGAATCGGCGATCATATGTTCGACGGGATTGAGAATCAGATTTCAAAAGCAGTATTTGGAATTCCCGGAGTTAAAGGAATAGAATTCGGAGCAGGATTTCAAGCGGCTCAGATGCGAGGGAGCGAGCACAACGATGCATACGTTTTTGATGAGGGCATTGTAAGAACAAAGACAAATAATGCAGGCGGAATTGTTGGGGGAATGAGCACCGGAATGCCTGTGATATTTAATGTTGCGATGAAACCAACGCCGTCGATTTCTCTGCCACAAGATTCGGTAAATATTGAGACAGGCGAAAATGAAAAAATCAGTATTCAGGGGAGACATGACCCATGTATTGTACCGCGTGCAGTGCCATGTGTTGAGGCAGCCGCTGCAGTTGCAATTGCAGATTTGATTATGGAATTTATGAAAGAGAAGGGGATAAAATATAATGGATAAGAAACTTGATGAAATCAGAAAAAAAATTGATGCAATCGATGATAACATTGCCGGGCTGCTCGAAGAGAGAATGACAATTATCGAAGAGGTTGCACAACATAAACAGGAAAACAATATTCCGATTTTGAACAACGAACGTGAGCGCGAAATTATTTCGAGAGTCACTCAAAATCAGAGCGACGAAATGGCAGCCTTCACCAAAGTATTCTTTACAACTATTTTTGACATATCTCGTTCGTATCAGGACAGAAAACGCTACTTGAATTCTGCCACGGCCAACGACATTGTTAAGGCAATCAACGAAACGCAGCAACTGTTTCCTAAGAGTGCAACCGTTGCATGTCAAGGAATTGAAGGTGCTAACTCACAGCTGGCCTGCGAAAAACTTTTTTCGATTCCAAACATAATGTATTTCAACACTTTTGACGCGGTATTCAATGCTGTTGATAAAGGCATGTGCAAATACGGAATCCTGCCAATCGAAAATAGCTTGCATGGTTCTGTAACAAATGTTTATGACCTGATGAAGAAATATAAATTTCATATTGCAAAAAGTGTAAAGCTTAAGATTAATCATACTTTACTCGCAAAGCAAGGAGTGAAAATATCACAGATAAAGGAAATATTTTCGCACGAACAAGCAATTGCGCAGTGCAGCGAGTTTATAAAAAGTTTGAAAGATGTTATAGTGACAAAGTGTGAGAACACAGCTGTCGCTGCCAAGATGGTATCTGAATCGGGCAGAGATGATGTTGCCGCGATATCAACCAAGAACTGTGCTGAATTATACGGACTTGATGTTTTGTCTGAAGAAGTTCAAAACAGCGATAACAACTACACTCGCTTCATCTGCATTTCCAAAGCATTGGAAATTTATCCGGGAGCCAACAGGGTAAGTTTGATGTTCACACTCCCGCACAGACCGGGTTCGTTGTATGGAATAATATCAAAATTTTCCTCACTCGGAGTCAATCTGACAAAGCTTGAAAGCCGTCCGATATCAGGCAAGGATTTTGAATTTATGTTTTACATTGACCTTGATGCATCCGTTGTTTCCGAAGAAATATTGAATCTTATCTGTCAGCTCGAAAGCGGTCCTGAGTCATTTGTATTCCTTGGAAATTACTTTGAAATTTAACTCATAAACCGTGACTTATCAACTTTGAAATGGTATAATATTTTTTGAAGGGGATACGATTTTATGAATGAAAACATGACTGTTGCAGATGAGATTAATAAGCTTAAGACTGAGCTGAATTTGCATAGCTATGAATACTATGTCGAAGACAATCCTTCAATAAGCGACTTCGAATATGACCGCTTGTATAAGCGACTGACTGAACTTGAAACAGAACATCCTCAATTTATCACATCGGATTCGCCGACACAGCGAGTCGGAGATGTTCCGCTTAGCAAGTTTGACAAGGTCACGCATGCTGTTCCTCTTCTTAGTCTTCAAAATGTTTTTGACGAGGGCGAAGTGTATGATTACTGCAACAAAACTTCTGCATATTTAAACGATAAAGTTGAATATGTTGTTGAGAAGAAGATAGATGGTTTGTCCGTAGCACTCGAATATGTCGACGGACTTTTCATGCGTGGTTCAACGAGAGGCGATGGAACTGTAGGTGAGGACATAACACAAAATCTGCGCACGATTAAATCAATTCCTCTGCGTCTTACTGAAGCGATTTCTTTTATTGAAGTGCGCGGCGAAGTACTTATGCCCAAAAAGGCATTTGAGACTTTGAATGAGAGACAAGACGAAAGAGGCGAGACGCCATTTGCTAATCCAAGAAATGCCGCCGCCGGATCTTTGCGCCAGCTAAATCCAAAGATAACTGCAGAACGCGAACTTGATATTTTTGTATTTGATATTTTGCAAATTAAAACATCCGGCGAAGCCCCAATGACGCACACAGAGAGCCTGATGCTTTTGAAGCGGCTTGGTTTTCGGACAAGTCCGGGATATAAAATTTGTAAAACTCCTAATGAGATTATCGATGAGATTCGCAGCATCGGAATAAACAAACACGAGTTTTCATTTGATACAGACGGAGCGGTTATAAAGGTTGATTCATTAAGCCAGCGCAAGAGACTTGGTCAGGTAGGCAAGTATCCGAAGTGGGCAGCCGCATACAAATATCCACCTGAGTTAAAGGAAACTACAATTAATAATATTGAAGTAAATGTCGGTCGGACCGGAGTCTTAACTCCAGTCGCACTTTTGGAACCCGTATTTATTTCCGGGTCAACTGTGAGCAGGGCAACATTGCACAATATGGATTTTATTCGCGATAAGGATATTAGAATCGGAGACCAAGTTGTCATACAAAAAGCCGGCGAAATTATTCCGGAAATAGTTAGCGTAAATATTGAAGTACGCAAGATTAGCGGCCGCGAATTTAGTCCTTCGTTTGAGATGCCAAGGGAATGCCCGGCTTGCGGAAGTCCCGTCATTCGCAAAGAAGGAGAAGCAGTTTTCAAATGCACATTTGATGGATGTCCCGCAAAACTGTCACGCAGCATTACACATTTTGTATCGCGAGACGCCATGAATATTGATGGGCTTGGATCATCGATAGTTGAACTCTTGCTGGATAAGGATTTGATTTTTGATATTGCCGATTTATATTATTTAGAAAGCAAAAAAGAACAACTGGTTGAAATGGATCGTCTTGGAGAAAAATCTGTTGAGAACCTGCTAGCTTCAATTGAAAATTCAAAGCAAAATAATATTAACAGATTATTATTCGGATTGGGAATTGACCAGGTTGGATCCAAGGCCGCTGAAATTTTAAGCGAGCGCTATGACAGCATTGCAGCAATTTCAAATGCGACGGTGGAAGAGTTAACAGAGCTGGATGATTTTGGAGAAATAACTGCACAGAATGTTGTGAAATATTTTAGCAATCCGACAACAAAAATACTTATTGATAAACTTGATGCTGCGGGCGTTAATCTTAAGGCAATCCATACAGATACGGTTGCAGACAAAAGATTTAGCGGATTAACGTTTATACTAACAGGAACACTCGAAAAATATACAAGAGGCGAAGCCTCAGACATTATAAAACGTTTCGGCGGCAAAACTTCTTCAAGCGTATCTGCCAAAACAGATTATTTGTTGGTCGGTGACAGTCCCGGCAGCAAATTGGCAAAAGCAGAAAAGCTTGGTGTAAAGATTTTATCCGAAACCGATTTTGAAAATATGATAAAATAGAAATGATTTATTTTTTATAGATATTAAAATTGCCGCTTATTTCTGTTACATTAAACTCTGCGCTGCCATCTCCAAAAACAAAAGAGCCATTCTCAGTTTTGGTTGTGATAAAGTCAGTTTCAAACTTGCCGGAAATCTTTCTGAAGGTAAGTGTAAATCCGTTATTACTCGGAATATAGACTGCGGTATCAGCCGAAACAGAGTTGCTCATCAATTTTTTAAGCGGAATATCAGACGAGACTATTATGTTTCCATTTGTACTTTCAACCGTCACATCTGAAAGACTGCCGGTAATTTTAACGCTACCTGTAACCGAACGAGCTGCAAGAATTGGGCAGAAAATATTATTGGTAGTAATATCTCCATTGGTAGCAGTAATCTTTGCGTTTGAAAATACTCCATCAACAGATGTATTTCCCTTGGTGGAATTAACAACCAGAGTTGTGCTCTT
>JANYKE010000147.1 GCA_025361685.1 Eubacteriales bacterium
AAGGTTGCGAGCACGGCGAGATGAAAGGAGGCAAGTGCTGCACGATGGATATGCACGGCAATGACAAGGTCCATACGATCTGCGAAGGCCTTGAAGCGAAGAACTTCCAAGGTGATACCACCATCAAGGTCGAAGGCGGAACGGTGGATATTTCACGCCATGGCGACAAGATGGAAGTGAAGGTGCAGATGACCGACAGCGTGAAGAAGGAAGTGGAGGTGGAAGTCCACTGATCTCACGGTATTCCTTCGCTCGCTTATTTTTCCGCCATGAAGATCGCCACACTGAAAGCCACGATCAAGGATCTGCCTCCGGAATTCGATCTGGATGAACTGCTCGATCGCCTCGTATTCATGGACAAGGTCGAAAAAGGACTTGCCGAACTGAAAGCGGGCAAGGGTATTCCGCAGACCAAGGTCATCGCATCTTTCAAGCGGAAATGGCGGAAGTGATCTGGTCGCCTTCGGCCATCAAGGATCTCAACGGCATTCATGATCACATCGCTGCGGACTCTGTGTTCTACGCAGAGAGTTTCGTAGTGCGGATCATGATGCGAACGAACGTCCTACAGGATTTTCCAGGCATGGGCCATATCGTACCCGAATTCGGCCTGAAGAACCTCCGCGAGATCCGGGAGGGCAACTATCGCATCATTTATTCAACCGATACCGGCCCCGTCAGGATCGTTCGCGTGCATCATGCCGCGCGGCTGTTGAGCGAAGATCACATTCGAGTTTAGCCCGACTATCTTCGCCAGCCGCCGCAACCGGGCGGTCGTGCATGCAATTCTCCGCTGGTCAAATAGCCGAACTGCTCGAAGGCACTGTGGACGGTGACGCCCAGGTGCTGGTGATCGACGTGAGCAAGATCGAGGAAGGCCGCCTCGGCACGCTGACTTTCCTCGCCAACCCGAAGTACACAGAGCACATCTATTCCACAGGTGCCAGCGTGGTCATCGTGGAGAAAGGATTCCAGCCCTCGCGCCCGATCCCGAAACATTTGACGCTGATCCGCGTGGCCGATCCGCGTGCGGCCTTCGCGCTGTTGCTGGACATACACGAGAAGCAGCAACACGATAGGATCGGCATCGAACAGCCGAGCTATGTCAGCCCGAAAGCGACCATCGGCAAAGGCGTGTACATCGGCGCGTTCTGCTACATCGCGGACAACGTGGTGCTGGGAGATGGGGTGAAGATCTTTCCCAACTGCACGATCGGCGATGGCGCACGCATAGGCAAGGGCACACGGCTGCATGCGAACGTGAGCGTATACGCGAAGAGCATCATCGGCGAGCGAACGATCCTGCACAGCGGCGTAGTGATCGGCGCGGACGGTTTCGGTTTCACCATCAACGACAAGGGCGAACAGGAAAAGATCCCGCAGAGTGAAAGGATCAAAAACCGAAGCCAATTTGGCAGCTGCATTTTCAGGAGAATCGCAGGCAAGAAACAAATATACTTTCTTTGCAAGTAAAGCAAAAAAGGATGGCTTTGTTCAATTGGGAAACATTTTTGAAGAAACTGCAAACAATGAAAAAGAACATGCAAAGATTTGGTTCAAGTTGCTAAATTGTGGAATAGGTTTAACAGAAGATAATTTAATTGAAGCAGCCGCAGGAGAACATTATGAATGGACCGATATGTATATTGGTTTTGCTAAAGTTGCAAAGGAAGAAGGATTTGATAAAATCGCTGAGCTTTTTGAAAAAGTTGCGGCGGTTGAAAAAACTCATGAAGAAAGATATCTTAGACTACTTAACAATTTACAATCATGTAGAGTATTTGAGAAAGAAGAAATTGTTGCATGGCATTGCAGCAATTGCGGACATATTCATTTTGGAACCGAAGCTCCCGATTGTTGTCCGGTGTGTTCACATCCGAAATCATATTTTGAAGTGATGGCAGACAATTATTAATCAAAAAAATGGACTGCAAAATTCAAAAACAATCCAAAACCGGCACAAAAAGGTGCCGGTTTTTTGTATAATCGGCAAATTTTTTCAAAAAAAGTCATAGTGGCTAAACCCTTATGGCTATTAGACAAAGTGGGGGACAAGTACTTGTTTTTAACACATAAAGCAAAAAAAAGTGTTGACAAACCCCAATATTCTGGGTATTATGGGGATGCCTTAAATTTTATGGCAGATGGTATTCAAAAAACCGCTTATAGTTCAAACGAAGTTTTTGCTAAGTGGAAAGACTAAGGGAGGAAAAGTATGATACCAAATGTAAGAAGATTTAAGAAACATTTTTCGCTAAAAGTTTTTATGGCGACTGTGTTACTTATAACTATGATGTTTACCGCATTTTATGTGCAAGCTGCAAAAAAAGAAATAACGGTAAATATTATTGACGGTGAAAGTTTTATAACCGTTCAAACTACAAACGATAAAGTGCGAGATATTCTTGAAGAAGCAGAAATTAATACAACTAAATATGATTATGTTGAACCAAATCGAGATTTTGTTTTTGAAAGTACAGTCGGTACAATTACAATTGAAAGAGCTAAACCATATTGCATCAATGTTGATGGAGAACTGATTACAGTTTTTAATGTTAAGAGTGATAGCGTTGAAATAGTTAGTGCGGCCGGAATAGTGCTTGGCGCAAATGACAGAGTTGAATTCACCGGAGCAAAACTTAACATTGTTAGGGGAGAAATCCGTGACGAAATCACAACACAGCCTATTGATTTTAGTAAGGTTGAAGAAAAATCTTCATCGATAGCAGCGGGCAAATCTCAAATTAAAGTTGATGGCAAGGAAGGACTTCGTACTCTTACTTATAAAGTTAAGTATGAAAATGGCACAGAGATATCAAGAGAACTAGTTGACAATGTTGTTACGATTGAACCGGTTAATAAGGTGGTTCTTGTTGGAACAAAAGTTGCTGTAATTCCGAAGGCTTCAAAGATTAATATCAGTCAGCCAAATTCAGTAGCAGTTGGGCAAGTGTCAAATGTTGCACCTATGAATTACACAGAAGAGGAACTTAATCTTCTTGCAAGATTAATTTATTGTGAAGCAAGTAAAACCAATGAAGAGGATATGCTTCTTGTAGGTAACGTCGTGTTGAACAGAGTTGCAAGTTCGAGATGGGCCAATTCTATCAAAGGCGTGATTTATCAGAGCGGACAATATTCAACTGTTCGAAGCGGAGCAATAAATAACACTCCGGGCGCTAAGCAAATTGCAGCAGCCAGGAGACTGTTGAACGGTGAACGATTCTGTCCTCCGAACGTGGTGTTTCAAGCAGCGTTTGTGCAAGGAAACGGTGTGTGGAAGAAAGTCGGAATTCACTTGTTCTGTTACCAGTAAAAACGATATGAAGGCTGTATAATGAGAGACAGAGTGAAAAATGACACAATAGGATTACTTAAAAGATATGGCATTCGTGCCAACAAATCTTTTGGACAAAATTTTCTTATCAACGAAAAAACAATTGACGACATCATTTTTCATGGCGAAATTTCAACGTCCGATGGCGTTATAGAAATTGGCCCGGGTCTTGGTGCAATGACTGCAAAACTTGCCGCTACAGCGCAGAAGGTTGTTGCAATAGAAATTGACCGAAATATGCTAAAACCACTGAGTGAAGTGCTTGCGGGAGTGGATAATGTTACTGTTGTTAATCAAGATATTCTGAAAACCGATATTGCGGAAATAATAAAAAATATGAAAGACGGCAACGATGCAATTAATATTAAGGTTGTTGCAAATTTGCCATATTACATTACTACTCCAATTATTATGAAACTGCTCGAGGGCGAATATGATATTGACGTAATGGAATTTATGGTGCAAAAAGAAGTTGCAGAAAGAATATGTGCCACTCCCGGTGGAAAAGAATACGGGGCATTGACTTTAGCGGTACAGTTTTATTCGCGAGCAGAAATCGTAATGTCAGTCGGACCTGAAAATTTCGTTCCCGCGCCTTCGGTTGCATCAAGTGTCGTGCGCATGAAAATTTTAAAAGAGCGTCCTGTAAAAGTTGCAAACGAAAAATTATTATTCGCCGTGATAGCAGCTTCATTTTCCCAAAGAAGAAAGACAATTTCAAATTCGCTGGGGAATTCCGGAGTTGTTAATGGCGGGAAAAAGCATCTGGAAGAGATACTCAGTAAACGAGGAATAAATCCGATTGCGCGGGCTGAAACGATTACGCTTGAGCAGTATGCGGACATCACAAATAGTTTGTAATTTTCATTGAAATAGCATTACAGCTATGCTACAATAAGCATGCAAAGGATCGATAGAGCATAATGCTATATTCCGGTCCTTGTTGTTTTAAAATAATTGCGAGAGGTAAGGTGCAATATGTATTCAAATAAGGCAGTTCAACAGTGGGTAGAGGAAATGATGGAATTGACAAAACCGGATAATGTTATTTGGATTGACGGTTCTGAAGAAGAGAAGGATAGACTCACAAAAGAGGCATTGTCAATCGGCGAAATCGAAGAGTTGAATCAAGATAAACTGCCGGGTTGTTATCTTCACAGAACTAACCCGAATGATGTTGCGCGAGTTGAGCATCTTACTTATATTTGTACGGATAAAGAGGAGGATGCCGGTCCAACAAATAATTGGATGAATTCTGATGAAGCATATGCTAAACTTTCAGAATTATTTGACGGTTCAATGAAGGGCAGAACAATGTATGTTATTCCATTCTCAATGGGAACGGTTGGATCGGAGTTTAGTAAAATTGGTATTGAAGTAACTGACAGCATCTATGTTGTTCTCAACATGAGGATTATGACAAGGATTGGCAAGAGAGTAATGGATGCTCTTGGGGATTCTGCTGATTTCACAAAGGGATTGCATGCAAGAGCTGATGTTAATCCTGACAGAAGATTTATTTGCCACTTTCCGCAGGATAATACAATTTGGAGCATCGGTTCGGGATATGGCGGAAATGTCTTGCTTGGCAAGAAGTGTTTTGCTCTTCGTATTGCAAGCAACATGGGCAAAAATGAAGGCTGGCTGGCTGAGCATATGCTTATACTTGGTATCGAGAGCCCACAGGGCGAGGTTAGTTATGTTGCTGCTGCTTTTCCAAGTGCATGCGGCAAGACCAATCTTGCAATGATGTTGCCGCCGAATGAGTATAAAGATTATAAAGTATGGTGTGTAGGTGATGACATTGCTTGGATGAGAATCGGAGAAGATGGAAGATTATGGGCAGTTAATCCTGAAGCAGGATTCTTTGGAGTTGCTCCCGGAACGAGCAGAAAGTCAAATCCGAATGCACTTGCGACAGTTCAGAGTAATACAATTTTTACCAATGTTGTTCGTACACCGGAAGGAACAGTATGGTGGGAAGGCATGGGAGTTGACCCTCCTGCAGCCGGTATTGATTGGAGGGGCAATGAGTGGACTCCCGAGAGCGGAGAAAAGGGTGCACATCCAAATTCAAGATTTACGGCACCTGCCAGCCAATGTCCGTGCATTTCCCAGGAGTGGGAAAATCCAAAAGGGGTGCCGATTTCGGCGATTCTTTTTGGCGGACGCAGAGCTAAGGTTGCTCCGCTTGTATATCAGTCATTTGACTGGGAGAATGGTGTATTTATTGGTTCAATAATGGCTTCTGAAACTACTGCTGCCAATATTGGGCAGGTGGGAGTTGTCAGAAGAGATCCTATGGCGATGCTTCCGTTTTGCGGATATAATATGAGTGACTATTTTGCTCATTGGCTTGAAATGGGCAAGAAGATTCCTAATCCGCCCAAAATATTCAATGTTAACTGGTTTAGACTTACAGATGAAGGAAAGTTTGCATGGCCCGGTTATGGAGACAATTTCAGAGTCATTAAGTGGATTGTGGATAGATGCAACGATGAGGTTGATGCCAGACAGACCGAGATAGGTTATGTTCCGAATTCAACAGATATTAATATAGATGGCATTAATAGCGAAAAAGGATATGAAGATTTTAATATAGAATCTCTTGAAGATTTACTTTCAATTGATATGAATGTTTGGGCAAAAGAGATATCTGATATTGGTGAGCATTACAAAATGTTTGAAAAATTACCGTCTGAGTTGAGCATTCAGTACGAAGGATTAAAGAAAAGATTTGGAATGTGAATAATGGGATATTAAAATGGATGGAACTCTAACGAGACAGGAAAAAAAATCAATCTATATCCGTAGAATAAGAAGACTTTCATACTATTATATGATTGGTGCAATTGCGTTTATTTTCTTGCTAATGGGGATTCAAACCTTATTTAATACATTTGCTGCAACCGATTTCAATATCGTTATGGGGATTGCTTCTTTTTTTGCGTGGGCATATATCGGATTCATGTGGTTTGATGAAGGAATAAAAGCGGGACAGGTTGACAAGTTATCAGGAAGAAAGCTGAAAGAAGATGTTTTGAGAGGACTCGCATTCGGATCGATATCTGTAGCAATACTAGCTGTTACCGTGTTTATTGTTTCAATTATATTTGTATTTTTTAATGCATTATTTTCAATATTATTGGGAAGCGGAGTAGATGTATTTTTTAGCAACGGTAATCTTTC
>JANYKE010000155.1 GCA_025361685.1 Eubacteriales bacterium
CAATATGCCACTTCTTCAAATGAAATATTTTCAACCGGAGCACCGGTAATAATTACGCCATCAAACTTGTGGAGCTTGATATTTTCAAATGTCTGGTAAAACTCCTCCAAATGATCAGCAGGAGTATTTTTCGATTGATAGGATGCAGGATGAAAAAGCGTTATGTCAACCTGTATCGGTGTATTGCCCAACAAGCGCAGGAGCTGAGTTTCTGTCACTATTTTCGTTGGCATAATATTGAAAATTGCAATTTTAAGCGGACGAATATCCTGATGGGATGCTCGATCTGCATCCATCACAAAAATATTTTCATTTTGCAGTTTATCAAATGCGGGTAACCCTGACGGAATTTTAATTGGCATGTTAATCTTCCCTACTTATATACTTATTCTTCGTCGTCGTAATATTCTTCATCGTCATCGTAATCATCGTCATAATCTTCATCATAATCTTCGTCGTCATCGTCCGAATATTTTGAAACGGCACTTGTCTTAACACCCTTGTACTTGTCAACATAAATATAAAATGCTGTAAAAATATAGCTGAAGAAAATAACAATAACTAAATCTAAAACTAACAATCCAATAATTGCACCCGGCAATCCATACCATGTATCGGCTTTTTGAGCAAGTGAGAAAATTGTCAGGTAAAGCCCTAATCCGAAAAATAAATCTGCAATAATAAATGACAAAAGCAGTTTGGAGAAAAAATTGTTGACAATAATTTTAGCAGCTTTGATTGCTTTCTTGTACCTGATTGTTGCCGGAAACCAGAAAGCAAGATACATTGAGACATAGAAAAATGATAAAAACAATACGAGCACAGTGATGATATCAATTGCATACATTGCGATATCCCATGACAATTCATTATTGCCTTGTGCAAATCTCGTAATCATTATTGCCGGCACAGCTGAAAGAATTAATGCAATAATAAAAACAAACAGGATGCACCCTGTCTTCATAAATGTCATAAATGTCCTGAAAAAATGTTTGCGCAAGCATGTTATGAACTGACTGTTCTCATACTTTCTATCGCCATTCAAGTATGCAACCAATTTGCCAAATACTCCTGAAAAGAAAAAGGCAAATACTAGTGAAACTCCTATGATTATAGCAAGCGAAATTAACAAAAACTTAATCAATATTGACGGTTCGATAATAAAATTCATCAATTGTACTAAGGCGTTTAGAAAACTGCCTTGCGAAGTGGCAGCAGTCTCTTTAATAATTTTAGCATAAGGAAATAAATAGTCCAATGCAGCAATAATCAACAACACTGCTCCTGTAAGCAAAAACATTGACGGCCTTTTTCTGATTGCCTTTATTGCATTTGGAAATACTCCTGATCTATCCATATACATTTCCTTTTTCAAATATATTTTTTTGAATATAGCATTGGTCTGCTACTGCAAGAAATATAGCATATGAGCCAACAACTGTCAAATACATATTGATTTTTTCTTGCATATTTGATAGTATAGCGTACATAAGTAAAAAAACATTTTGAAAGGAAGTTGTATCATGGGAAAAAGTAAGCTGTCGAAAAAAATAAATCAAAATAGTAAAATGACAAAAACAAAAAATAAAATGACAAAAACTAGAAAAAGATTGATTTGGATTATCGCTTCAACATTGTTGCTTGCCACCGGAATAATATCTGTTGTCGCACTTACAAATTGCAACGGTGAGGATACGTCATTGCAACCCACAACCGCTCCAGGTGTAACAAATAGTTTAAAGCCCACAACTGCTCCCATTGATGAAGCAACAATTCAGTTCACTCCGCCTGCTAAAGGTGACACAATTGCCGCAATGAAAACGAGCATGGGAACCATAAAGATTAAATTTTTCCCACAGTATGCTCCAAAGTCCGTTGAGAATTTTACTAAACATTCTACCGATGGATATTATAATAAAACAATTTTCCACAGGGTTATGAATGATTTTATGATTCAGGGTGGAGATCCAAATGGAAATGGTACAGGTGGTGAAAGTATCTGGGGTGGAAAATTTCAAGATGAGTTCAGCAACAAACTGCATAATTACCGTGGCGCTATTTCAATGGCAAATTCCGGACCAAATACTAACGGAAGCCAATTCTTCATTGTACAAGCTCCTGCCAAAACTATTACAAGTCAAGCTTTTTCAGGTTCAACCTTTACTGAAGCTGTTAAAGCCAAATATGAGGAAGTTGGCGGTACCCCTTGGCTTGACAATAAGCACACTGTTTTCGGACAAGTTTATGAGGGTATGGACATAGTCGACAAAATTGCTGCAACTCCTGTTAACGGCAGCACACCTGTCACCCCTGTAACAATCGAAAGTATTACAGTAAGTACATACTAATTTGTAATTGAGTTAAATTTTGAAAGCAGCTTGCACAAATTGCAGGCTGCTTTTTTTGTTGTAAATTTATTCGAATTGTATTTGCTTAAATTTAATATTCTGCACCGAAGTTGAAAATTTCGACTTCCTCGGAAATCAGATGTTGATGCCTCTCGGGCAAAACTTTATAAAGTGCTTTTTCAAAAGAATCTGCTTTAATAATACCGGTCTCACTTGCCAGCTTACCAAGCAAAACAATGTTGGCAAAGGCCGGTTTTTTGCGTTCTTGTGCAATCTGTGTTGCAGGGATTCCGATATATTTTATATCTGTTCTGGATGGTTTATTTGTTATAAGTGCGGAATCAAATATCATAACTCCGTTTGGAATAATAAAACTTTCAAACTTTTCAAACGAAGGGCCGTTCATTGCAATAACAACATCGGCCTTGCCAAGGATTGGTGAACCGACAGCCTCGTCGGATACTACCACCTGGCAATTGGCAGTGCCTCCACGCATCTCAGGGCCGTATGATGGAAGCCATGAAACTTGCTTACCCTCCAGTACTCCTGCATATGCAAGAATCTGACCGCACGAAAGAATTCCTTGTCCGCCGAATCCTGAAATAATTACTCCGAGTTGTTTCATGTCTATACCTCCAAATCCTTTCCCTTGTATACGCCTAGCGGGTAATGTTCTTCAAGCACAGTCTCTCCCCATTCGAGAGATTTTTGCGGACTCATACCCCAGTTTGTCGGGCAGGTCGAAAGCACCTCAACCAACGCAAATCCCAAGCCTGCTTGCTGAACCATGAATGCTTTTTTAATTGCTTTCTTAGCCTTAACAATACCTTTGATATTGCATACCGAAACACGCTCAATATAAACCGCACCCTCAAGCGAAGACAATAGTTCTGATACTCTGATTGGAAAGCCATGCTGTTCTGAATTTCTTCCTAAAGGTGTTGTTGTTGTAACCTGATTAAGAAGCGTTGTCGGTGCCATCTGTCCCGATGTCATTCCATAAATTGCATTGTTAACAAATATTGTTGAAATCTTCTCGCCTCTCGTTGCCGCGTGAATAATTTCTGCAGTCCCGATTGCTGCGAGGTCTCCGTCTCCTTGATAAGCGAAAACAGTCTTGCTCGGATCAGCTCTCTTTATTCCGGTTGCAACTGCCGGTGCTCGTCCGTGCGCAGCCTGGACCATGTCGCACTTAAAGTATTCATAATTATTATATGCGCAGCCAACCGGTGACACCCCAATTGTATCGCCCTCTATTCCCAACTCATCAATTACTTCAGCAATTAATCTGTGAATAATTCCGTGCGTACATCCCGGACAATAGTGCATTTCTTTTTCTTCAAGTGAATGAGGTTTCTGAAAAATAATCGCCATGTTATTTGCCCTCCTTAACGCTGCCAAGTATTTCTTTTATCTTATCCAGAATTGCTTCTTGCGTCGGAATGTTTCCGCCTGTTCTTCCGTAGAAAAATACAAGCTTCGCTCCGTTAACCGAAAGCTTAACATCTTCAACCATTTGTCCTGCACTCATTTCAACAGTCAGAAAAGCTTTTACGCTATCACTAGCCGCAGCCACTTCGTATGCTTCGTTTGGAAATGGCCAAACAGTTATCGGTCTGATAAGTCCAACCTTTATTCCCTCTTCAGCAGCAACATTAATTACATTTTTGCAAATTCTTGCAATCGTTCCGTATGCGGTTAAAATAATGTCAGCACCTTCACAATTTATAACTTCAACTCGTTTTTCGTTAGTTTCAATCTCTTTGTAACGTGCAAACCTTCTTTCATTCATCGCTTCAAGAATATCCGGATCTACGTTTATGGATGTAATTACATTTTTTGCGCGCTTCATTTTTGTACCGGTTGCAGCCCAAGACTTATCTCCCTCTTCGATAATCTCTTCATCTTTAAACTCGACGCTCTCCATCATCTGGCCAAGCAATCCGTCTCCGAGAATCACGCACAATATTCTATATTTATCTGCAATATTAAACGCTTCGACTGTCATTTCGTAAAGCTCCTGAATGCTCGATGGTGCAAAAACAAAATTCTTATAGTCGCCGTGTCCGCCGCCCTTAACCATTTGAAAATAATCGCACTGTCCCGGAAGAATTCCTCCAAGTCCGGGGCCGCATCTTACTATGTTAGCAACAACCGCCGGCAATTCCGCGCCTGCAATATATGAAAATCCTTCCTGCTTCAAACTAATACCGGGGCTCGATGACGATGTCATAACTCTCTTGCCCGTTGACGATGCTCCGTAAACCATATTG
>JANYKE010000173.1 GCA_025361685.1 Eubacteriales bacterium
GAAACAAGAAATGTTGCGGTTAGCCAGCAAGTTAAAGATTATCTTCTTATGATTGTTGAAGAAACAAGACATCACGAAAAGATAGTTGGCGGTATCAGCCCGCGTGGTTGTATCGCAATGCTGAAAGGGTTGCAGGCATATGCAGCTATTAAAGGAAGAGATTACGTTATTACTGATGATGTTAAGTATCTTAGCCAATTTTGTATGCCACATAGATTGACAATCAGAGGCGTAAGCAGCTACATCAAGAGTGCGGTTCAAGAGAGTGTAATAAAAGATATACTTGAAAAAGTTGCCGTACCTCCTGCAGAGGGATATACAGCAGAAGAAGCAGCATCGGCATAGGATTAAAACAACATATACTTATTCATTCGATATGCCGTTCAATATTTTGAATGGCATATTTTTGTAATTGGTACCGGAATAATATGACAAGATTACGGGGGAATAATTTCATGATAACTATAATTGATAAAGGTGCTTATCTGCTAAACGGAGAGGAAATAAAAGATCAAATCGGCGATTTGTCGTGTGACCTTTCCACTGCCAAAAAAGGAACTATTTCGTACGAAATCCTTACTTCGCATAATGTTGATAGTGATGCAGATGTGCGTGAAGGTTCAGAAAAAACCGGAATCCCGGCAAATCTTAAAATTAAATTTGATGCGATGGCATCACACGATATTACTTATGTCGGAATAGTTCAGACAGCGCGCGCAAGCGGACTCAATGAATTCCCTGTTCCGTACGCGCTGACCAACTGCCACAATAGTTTGTGCGCCGTGGGTGGAACAATTAACGAGGACGACCATGCTTTTGGTTTGTCTGCTGCTAAGAAATATGGTGGAATTTATGTTCCGGCGCATCTTGCGGTTATACACCAGTTTGTTAGGGAGATGATGGCCGGTTCGGGCAAGATGATACTAGGTTCGGACAGTCACACGCGTTACGGCGCGCTGGGGGTGTTGAGTATGGGCGAGGGTGGCCCGGAGCTTGTTAAGCAGCTGTTAAGCCGGACTTACAATATTAAGTATCCGGAGATTATAGGAGTCTTCCTTAAGGGGGCGCCGCGCAAGGGTGTTGGTCCGCAGGATGTGGCCATCGCACTCATAGGTTCAGTTTTCAAGAGTGGTTTTGTTAAGAATAAAGTTTTAGAATTTGTTGGCCCGGGCATCGCCAACCTTTCAGTTGATTTTCGTAACGGTATAGATGTTATGACGACAGAGACAACATGTCTTTCTTCGATTTGGGTCACTGATGAAAAGGTTTTGACTTATTACAAAACACATGGCAGAAGCGATGCATACAAGAAGCTTGCTCCAAAAGATGTGGCATATTATGATGGCATGATAGTTATCGACCTTGACCAAGTCAAGCCAATGATTGCTCTTCCCTTTCACCCGAGCAACGCATTTACGATTGAGGAGCTTTGTCAAAATCCGGGCGACATTTTACGCGAAGCAGAAATCGAAGGCGCAAAACAAATTGATAATCCTCTGGTTAAGTTGGACTTGGTTTCAAAAATCGTTGACGGCAAAATCAAGGTTGACCAGGGAATTGTTGCCGGATGCGCCGGTGGTATGTATGAGAATGTTGCTGTGATGGCTTCGATTCTTCGTGGCAATTCTACGGGCAGTGACAAGTTTAGTTTAAGTGTTTATCCGGCGAGTCAGCCGATTTATATTGAGATGGTTAAGAAGGGTATAGCCACCGAGCTTATGGTTTCGGGCGCTGTGCTCAAGACTGCATTCTGCGGTCCTTGCTTTGGTGCAGGTGATACTCCGGCTAACAACGAGCTCAGCATCCGGCATACGACCAGAAACTTTCCGAGCCGCGAGGGTTCCAAGCCCGGAAGCGGGCAACTGTCTTCGGTCGCGCTTATGGACGCCAGATCAATCGCGGCCACAGCTGCTACCGGCGGCTACCTCACGTCTGCTGCTGATGTTGATTATGCCGATGTTCCTGAATATATTCTTAAATACAATTTTGATAAAACAGTTTATGATAACAGAATTTACCAAGGCTATGGCAAGCCGGATGCAAGCGAGGATTTGGTTTTCGGTCCTAACATAATTGATTGGCCGGCCATCCCCTCATTGTCAGATAATATTTTACTCAAGGTTGCTTCTGTAATTCTTGACCCGGTTACAACGACTGATGAGCTTATCCCTTCGGGCGAGACTTCATCATATCGTTCCAACCCTATGAAGCTTGCAGAATTTACCTTGTCCAGAAAAGATCCCGAATATGTCGACAGAGCAAAAGCATTACAGGCGCAAACTGACTTAGCCGAAATCTTGGTTAAAGCTGATCCTAACGCGGCACTGGATAACACCGGAATCGGAAGCGTTATTTATGCCAACAGACCGGGCGATGGCTCCGCAAGAGAGCAGGCAGCCTCGTGTCAGCGTGTTCTTGGCGGCGCCGCAAACATCTGTATTGAATACGCGACCAAGCGTTATCGCAGCAACCTTATAAACTGGGGCATGCTTCCATTTACATTGCCTGAAGGTTTTGACGAAATACCTTTTGAGCTTAACGATTACATTTTTATCAAGGATATCAAAACTGCCATAACAAGCGGCGCAGAAAAAGTTGATGTCGTAGTCCTAAGTGATGCAGGCGTAAAGGGTGACTATAAACTAGACCTGTTAAACTTGACGGCTGAGGATCGCGACATAATCCTCTCCGGCTGCCTTATGAATTATTATCGTGACGGAAAGTAGAATTAATGAAAACATTATACATTTCAGATCTTGATGGCACTCTGCTTGACGCCGACGTTGAAGTATCACAATTTACCTATGACACTCTAAACCGCCTCATTGATGCCGGCATGAATTTCAGCGTCGCGACCGCCCGCACGTCCGAAACAATGCCGATCATACTCCGTAACGTTAATATTAATATGCCCGTTGTTTTAATGAACGGCGTTGTTGTATACGACACTGTCAACAAAAGTTTTTTGCAAAAGCATGCGATAAATTATGATTCTCTCATTCGTTTTTTTGATATTCTCCGCAAGAACGATACGACCGGATTTCTTTATGTTATAGAAGATAATATTTTCAAAACGTATTATGAAGAAGTCACCTCTGAACATGCCAAAGCATTTATTGAAGAACGCATAAGAAAGTATAACAAAAAGTTTACACGAGTTGCTTCCAGAGGCGCTTCCTTTGATGACTGTATCCGCAATCCGGAAACCGAGGCACTTTATTTTTCCGTGTGCGACTACTATGATAATATAAAGCCTGTCTATGACTTAGTTCGAACTGATCCGCTTCTTAATGTTGAGTTCTATCGTGACGGGTATAATCCTGACCACTGGTACATGGAGATAGCATCGCACAAGGCCTCAAAATTCAGCGCTATCAATTTTCTCCGCGACACTTACGGATTTAACCGTATTATCAGTTTCGGTGATAACCTCAATGACATCTCAATGTTTGAGGCAAGTGATGAGAGCTATGCTGTTGCCAATGCCAAGCCTGAAGTGAAAGCCGCCGCAACTGCAGTCATCGAAAGCAACCTTGATGGCGGCGTCGCCCATTGGCTCATTGAAAATTATCAGGGTTGATTTTGTTTTTGATTGGTGCTATAATTACCCGCGTAACACCTTATAAATGTGCCCATAGTTCAATTGGATAGAACGTCTGGCTACGGACCAGAAGGTTGAGGGTTCAAGTCCTTTTGGGCACGCCAATGCTTTACAAATACTGTCATAAAATGAAATAAGTTTGTGACAGTATTTTTATATTTACTTTTCCTACTATTGCAACATTGGATGCTAGATTAGTCTGTTTTCTTTGTTTCGTCAATTACCTGCGTTACATCTTTTTTGTTGTCAAATTGTGTTTGCTATTGTACAATTAACAAGTGAAAAATTTTAACATGAGAACGCCACCGGAAAGGAACCTTCTATGATATTTACAGCAGACACACACGATAAAAAATTGCACGACAACTTGCTCAAACACGCAGACGAGGAAACAGCCGCAAACATTATTCGCAATATACCACTATCCAAATCAACAACTGACGAGGATTTTTTCAAGTGGGCCGAAGATATGTGTTCGGAACTTGAAAGCAGATTTGATGACGATACAATTAAGCGCATTCGTATGGGCTGCGCATGTGGGCCTTCACAGGATCACAAGGAAAAACTGAGGCAGCTATTCTTTGCCACAAAAAACGTGGAGGAATTTGCGCGAAAATATAACATGGGTAATTATGGTTCGACCATTCGACTTGATGGTGAAACAATATATTTTTCCTATCCGGAATGCTATTGTTCACTCGTAAATAAAATAGACAAACCCATTTCAAAAACTTTTTGTTATTGCAGTTTGGGTTATACAAAGGAAATGTTTGAATATGCTCTCGGTTACAAATTTGATGTTGAACTGCTTGAGAGCATAAAGACAGGCGGAAGTAAATGTTTGATGAGGATAAAAAAGATTTAGCGATTCCGGAAATACCTGCGAAAACTATTGTGTCCGGTTACAGTGAGAACAATTGGTTTGGCTCGAATTTTAATATGAATATTTACAGGGGCTGTTGTCACGGTTGTATTTATTGTGACAGTCGAAGCGAATGCTATCATGTCGAAAACTTCGATCAGGTCAGAACAAAGGAAAATGCTTTAGAAATAATTGAACATGAATTAAAATCAAAACGCAAGACCGGCATAATTATTAACGGATCAATGAGTGATGGTTACAATCCTTTTGAAAAGGATCTCGAGTTGACGCGCGGTGCACTCAAACTTATCGACAGATATGGTTTTGGCATTGCCGTCGATACTAAGTCCGACTTGGTGCTGCGGGATATTGATATTTTAAAATCGATACAAAAGCATTCACCGGTCGCAATTAGTTTCACTATTACAACTGCTGACGATGTGCTGTGCAAGAAGATTGAGCAGCATGTGTGTCTGACTAGCGCACGACTCGCAGCAATAAAAGAACTGTCCGCGAACGGCATTCCTTGCGGAGTATTGCTAATGCCTATACTTCCTTTTATAAATGATACCGAAGAAAACATTTTGGGAATTATTCGTATGGCACACGAGGCCGGTGCGAAGTGGATATTTACTTTTGGTGGATTTGGTGTAACACTGCGACAAAACCAAAGAGATTATTTTTATCAGAAACTTGATGAGCTATTCCCCGGCATCAAACAAAAATATATCGCCCAGTTTGGCAATTCCTATTCATGTACTTCGCCAAACAGCAAACAGCTGTGGAAAGTATTTGTCGCAGAATGCGAACGACTCGGAATTTTGTATCGTATGAGCGATATTAGCGAATACATAAAGCGCGATTATAATCCCCAGCAAATGAGTTTGTTATGATATAATGGAGAAAAGTATGAGTATCGAAAGGATATAAATTATGAAAACAAAACTTATGCACGTTAGAATAAATGTATCAGATGTAAATGCGTCTTTGAAATGGTACGAAGAAGTATTAGGTTTTGAAAGGCAAGGTTGCTGGCCACGAGATAACCCTACTTATTTTGATTTTGTAAGCGATGCTGGAGCGGGCTTTTCCATTATGGAGATTAAGGGTGAAAAATCACACGGAAGATTGAATTTTACAGTCTCAAATGTTGATAAACTTTGGGATAAATTGAAAGATAAGGTTCAAGTTCTTGAACCTCTATTTGATACACCATATGGAACTCGAAAATTTACGATATGCGATTTGGACGGTAATGAATTGGGATTTTGCCAAGAGTAGTTGCAGACTCTGCTAAACATTTTTCGATTGTAGATATTCTGAGAATGATTTGCTACCCAGCTTTCGGCGTTTGGCTAACATTGCTGACCAAATTGAGTTTCCTTCTTTTTCTGTAATATAATTTTTATTGTACGCCTCAACAAGAATATCTCCTGTTGTTATGTGCTTCAAATTGAATTCTTTTATATAAAAGGAAATATCCTTTAGATTATTGCTTGCAATAATACCATCTTTAAACTTGGCTAAAGCGATTGCTGCTGCTTCACCGGCACCAATTTTCTGATTTTCATTTGTCTGTTTGGTTAGCTTATAAAATAAATTATACATGTCTGTGCCAACAGATATTTCAGCAATTGAAATCTGTTTATTGTCTAGCAAGGTATCAACTCTAGCTTTAAGATGCGATATGCCCGGAGCAGACAGTTCTACATACACTTGTCTCGGCAAATAAATTTGCCTGGGGTATAACTTAACCAAAATGCTTTCATTCTTAACCCAAAGAAAAGCTGACAGGCAATCATTATCGAAGAAAATCGAATCAGTCAAACAATTCTCCTCCCTCAACTGAAAAGCCATAAACAAGATCTGCACGGAAGGCTTCAAGCAATAGCTCTTCATATTTTCCATTGGACACAAGTTCTTTTTCGCAGACCTTTTCTGCTTGCTGAATATAATAACCATAAGTCATATACTGCTCTCCAAGTGGAAGAGGCTTGTATAAGGATACGTCATATCCGAGTTTACTGGCAGAACTAATGATGTTTTTTCTTATTGAAGCTGCCTCTTTCGAATTTATTATTTTTTCCGCAAGCAATCGAACCAAAAGAGCTTTTCTGCTTACACCAAAATGTTGTTCTATCTTAACAATGTCATCAATGGATAATTTTGTATTTTCATTTTTTATCTCATCGATTTTTTCATTCAATGCATCCGGTGGCATTAAAAAATATGATGCGAACTGGTCTGCGTCTTTTTCAATTTGCCGACCGGCACCTATATTACTGGAACAAATTATTCTTGCTAGATTATTATCGTAATATAAATGAAATAGTTCATGAGCCATTGAGAAGTGCTGTCTTCCAACTGACATTTCAGAATTGACAGCAATAACACTGTTGCTATGTCCCTTAATACATATTCCGCTAACGTTTTTACCCATGGGGAAAAACACAATTGTTAGATTATCAATAATGTGTACTAACGAAAATATATCTACAGGAGATTTTGGATCCTCTCCCAAAGTATTTCGCAATCTTGAGGCTTTTATCCACAGATCAACATTATTCATGACTTACAGTTTCTTTCAAGCAATTTTGCCATGAAATCGCTGTTCAAAGCAATTCTGTTTATCATACTAATCGTCTTCATATCCTTAACAGATATTTCACTTGCTCTAAAAGCAAAAGTCATTGGCTGAGGAAAATCAGCTTTCTCCATAAAGAAAGACAAATTGCAACCAAACAGAGATGCTAATTTTTCAAGCATGTCGACACTTATAGCGCGCTCACCGGACTCGAATTTTGAAACAAGACTCTGATCTATTTCCAGGAATTCAGCTATATTCTTCTGTGTAAATCCACTTTTTTCTCTTAGTGCTTTTATCTTCGCACCTATTTCTACCAGTGATTTTTTCATAACACACCTCCTGTGTATAATTATTATACAGCAGGTTTGTCATAAATTCAAGGTTTTTTCTGGAGAAAATTATGACAAAATTCGACAATGCCTATTGAGAGATACTGTATTAATCGAAAAATATTGGATTGGTGTAGGCGGTGCGGCTGTTTTCGTCGACAAGTTCGAAACGAATGTATTTGCATCGTTCGCGGGCTTCGGCGAGATTACATTCAAAATATTCCATGTCGTTGTTTTCAGAATATATTTTATCAAGTGCGCCAGTCTCATCATTTTTTATATAGACGGCACTAATCGGCGAACACTTGATACATATCTTGTCGTCCTCGATATAGTAATCAAATATTTCCGGACCGGTTGAGCAGTAAAAATTGCCGGCATCGAATGCTTCGATTATTGCGGAGTATGTGAGCGCGGGCGCCTTGAAAACTGTCCATCCTCCAAAAGAATCGGAGCGGCGGAAGTTTCCGCTTATGAGGCTGCTGTTGTGGTTGTCGTCGGTTGCAATGCAGAATAATTTTTTGCCGTGTCTTAACATGACATCATAGTGATAATCGTCGCGGCCGTTGTTTGTTACAACCGAAGCATTTGAGTTATATATTTCCATGGCGGTAAATCCTTTGAGCGGAAGATAGTCACTCGGCTCTTCGGATGACCATGAAGGGTGATTATAGTTGACAATGTAGTTGGCGGCAATAAGTTCCCTTATGACTCTGTTTATTTCGTCGGGGTCATAGCTTTGAGGGCGGTCGACATAAACTGCGTTGTCCGGGTCGCGGGCAATTGCGTTGATGTGACAGTTTTTTTCGAAAACGTCACCTCCCCATTTGTTTGCAACATTCAGTTCAAACCCGCACAGGACAAGGAAGTCGTCGTCGTTTAATTCTTTGAAATAGTTTAGCTGGTTGTGCTCGGTGTAGGCGTAGATGCTGTAGCCTTGGTTTTTGTAAAGTTCTTTGGCTAGTTCCGGGGTTAGGACTCCGTCAGAGTAAGTGCCGTGACTGTGCAGATTAGCTTTATAAAAGTTGCCGTGCTCGGGGAGTAGATACTTTCTTGTCATGGTCTAGGGTCTCCTTTTGGTTGTCTTGGTGTTTAGGTGTTTAGGTTTTTAGATGTCCGAGTTTGTTAATGATTTGGGTCGGGGTTATGGATTCGATGCTGTTGCCCTCGGTGACGAGGGTGTCGGCAGCGAGGCCGTGTTGATAGATTGCACATGCTACGGCTTGTGCGATATGATTTTGGTAGTGTGGGATGCTGCCGGCAATAATTCCGGTTAGGACATCGCCGCTGCCACCCTTGGCAAGACCGGCGTTGCCGGATGTGTTTATGTATTGGCAACCGTTTGGAGTGGTGAGTATAGTGTTGGGTCCTTTTAGCACAAGGTAAACGTTATTGGCTGTTGCAAATTCATATGACAAATCAAAGCGGCGGTGATGAACCGATTCTGCTTCCGTGCCGCACATACGAGACATCTCACCTTCGTGCGGTGTAAGAATTGTCGGTGCTGTTCGCGTTGCAAGCATCTTCATAAGTTCGGGATCTTCGCTCAAAAAGAATAAAGCATCAGCATCAAGTATTGCAGGAAGGTCACTCTCAAGAACAGTCCTAACAATATTTTTGCTTTCAGGTGCTCGTCCCAATCCCGGACCTACAGCGATTATAGAAATCCCTGAAGGAATTTTTATTCCTGCAAGATTTCCGTTTGCTTCTTCACAATCTAAATACATTGCTTCTAGAATTTGTGGTGCAATCTCCATGCGACCGGATTTTGGAACAGCAATTGTAAGCAGTCCGATTCCGCTTTTCAAACAGGCAAGCGAAGATAACAGCGGTGCGCCAAGCATGTCGGCACTTCCGCCAATAATTAATGCTCTGCCATTATTGCCTTTATGCGAATCTGCTTTTCGTTCAGGCCTAGATGACTTGTATTCTTCCAAACCGAAAATAAATCTTTTTCTGAACAATCCGGTATTGTCAAAATCTTTTGGCACGTCAGCGATTCCTATATCAACAATTTCTAATTTGCCATAATACGAAGCGGCCGGATACAAATACGCACTTAATTTAGGATACTGAACAGTGTACGTGATGTCAGCCTTAACAGCAATATCAACGTCAGCTTCATCAGCATAAACTCCACTCGGAATATCTACAGAAAAAACTTTTGCCGCAGACTTATTAATCACACCAATAACCATATCAAAAGGGGCGCGCGGTTTTCCGGTTGTTCCTATACCCAGCAGAGCATCCACTATAACATCAGCATTCGCAATCGCTGCCATCATCTCATCTATATCATCAACTGAAAAAGCTGACACATCAAAACCTTTTTCTTGCAACCTTTTCTCTATAACAAAACCATCACCGCCGTTGTTGCCTTTGCCACACGCAACCACAACTTTAGCACTCGAGTTAATCTCATTGGCAATCCTATCCGCCATCACAGTCCCCGCGCGCTCCATAAGCACAGTGCCACTAATCCCGACAGTGTTAATCGTATACTTATCTATTTCGTACATTTCCCGCATACTCAAAACTCGCATGGAAACCTCCTGTCCCAATTCTATACTATTTTGACAGAATTTTCCATATCAAATCTAACAAATATCCCCTTCGCATAACTGATTCCATCAATAATGAACTTGCTCTCATCAATAACAATGCTCGCTTTGCACTTCGCCAATATCTCAAAGACATCCGCCAACCCATTCCCATGAGCATATCCTTTTGTTGTATTCCCACGCCTCCCAATATTCCCCAAAATGTTTTTGGGGAAATATTCTCCACAATCGTAAAACACAATTTTGTGCACTCCATTCTCTTTCGCGAAAATTTTTAACAAAATATTGCCATCTTCAGATTTTGATGTTGTTGCCTCTAATGCATTTTTGAATAGATCTCCAACAAGCCTTTGCAATGCAATTTGAGTAATGAATCCTGACTCAATCAAATATTTCACAGCATTGCTTTCTATTTCGGATGTAAACTCAATATTCTTTTTTCGTGCACTTTTATAGTGATTTTTCAGCTGTTCGTTAAAAATTTTGTAATCTGTCAAATCCCAAGCTTTTTCTTTATTTTCTTCATAGAAAGCTACCGGTTCACTGACAACGAGAATTCCTTGGTTTATGTACTCCTGCAACAGTGGACTTTCTTCATAAATTTCCGCAGCTTTTTCATCCCAAATTCTATATATTTCTTCAACGTTCACATCTGCAAATTCAAGTCTATTTTTTGTTCCACGAAAATATCTTGTTGCAGAACTCCACACGCTTTGATTTTTGTGAATAAACTTTCTTTGCTCAGCAACATCAATCTTCAGTTCTTTATTTTCTTCGCGCACCACTTCAATTTTATTAATAAATTCGTCTTTATAAACCATTTGCCATATCCAAAATGCCAGGAGTGTGATTCCGGCAACTATGGCGGTGAAAATTAATGGGTATAATGCTTCATAAATAGTACTGCTGCCAAGTTTTAAAATAATGCATAGACAAAGTATAAAAATACATATCGTTACTACTATAATTCTTGCATGCTTTTCTCGCAAAAATGGAAAATTATGATTAAATATTTTTACTTTTATTAAGAATACCAGCATCACTATTTGCAGTGGAATGTTAATTGCTAAATTAGCTACTTGGTTGCTATTACTGACAGAGTCACTAATCGCAAATTCTATTATTTCTGAAAGCGCTGCAGCAATAAATGTAATCGAAAGAGTTATCAACATTGAAAACGTGCAAACAATAATTGTTTTCTTAATCGCAATTCCATAATCAACCCCAAATACTATTGCAACTAATGCAATAAGGGCAATCGTTTTATATGGCTCATAAATAAGTTTATTGCAAAAAACCATTGATACCCAGAAAATCAAAATATAAAATGCCCTCACAAATATATCATTTGCTGACTTAATTTTAATTTTAAGTAATATTGCTGATAATATGAAAAATGAAATAACTATAAAAAGATTAGCAATTAATGTGCTGATTGTATACAACATTTATATTCTCCAAGTGGTTTTAAAAGAATAATAGCACAAATTTTATATTTTTTGAATTCACAATTAGTTTCAAAAAGTAAACTCCTGGTATCAATAAACAAAATACCGGCCTCCATCATTTTCAGAGATGTCGGCTAGTATTTTATTAATATATTTGTTTGTTAGTTTGTTGTTATTTGTAGAAAATATCTTTGGATACTTTGGATAAATAAAATTGAATTTGTTGTTTGCAGATGTCGTAGGCGTTTTCAAGTTGGTATTGTTTGTACCAGTTGGCTGTGAGCTCAATACTTTCGTCTATGGTGAGGGCTTGTCGCCAGCCGAGACGGGTATAAGCTTTGGTACAGTCGAGTCCGAGGAGTTTGGCTTCGTGGTGTCCGCCATCTGATGATACATCTTTCCATTCGCCGGCTCCCATACATTTAATTAATGTGTCTGTGATTTCATGGACCTCAACAACGCAAGCTTCTTCGGGACCGAAGTTCCAGGCGCCTGAATACTCTTCACCAAACTGCCACATTCTTGCGCCAAGTAGTAAGTAGCCGCCGAGAGGTTCGAGGACATGCTGCCATGGCCTTGTGGAAAAAGGATTCCGTACTTCTATTACTTCGCCACGACTAATTGCGGTAATACAATCCGGGATAAGTCTGTCGAGTGACCAATCGCCGCCGCCGATAACATTGCCCGCACGAACCGAAGAAATTATTTTGTTTGGACTGCCATATGATCTTCTGTATCCACCGATTACTATTTCTGCGGCGCCTTTGCTTGCACTGTAAGGATCGTGGCCACCCATCGCATCTTCTTCTTTGTACCCATACTTAATCTCACGATTCTCATAACATTTATCAGTTGTAATCATCACAGCAACCTTGACTGAGTCAGTGGTGCGCACAGCTTCGAGGACATTAACGGTCCCGCCTGTGTTAGTATCAAATGTCTCCTTTGGGCATGAATACGAAAGCCTGACCAACGGCTGTGCTGCAAGATGAAACACTATCTCAGGTTTGTACTCATCGAAAACTCTTTTAAGCGTATCATAGTCACGAACATCGCCTCTAATATCTGTTACCTGCTCAGCCAATCCTGACAAAACAAAATTATCAGACTCAGTATACGGATCAAGAGCATAACCGATAACCTCAGCACCCATTTCCTTAAGCCACAACGTTAGCCATGAGCCCTTGAACCCGGTGTGCCCCGTAACCAAAACCTTTTTACCCGCATATAGCCCGCCAAACAAATTTTTTATATCACTATTCATCAGTAAATCCTCCTGACGATATTT
>JANYKE010000181.1 GCA_025361685.1 Eubacteriales bacterium
TTGCCAAAATCTGCTCCAAACCAATTTCCCGCAGTGTCTACATTTGCCAATCGAGGAAAAATCATAGGCTTTTGTGTTTTTAAATATGTTAAAAATTCTTGATCGACCAACTCATTAATTTCCACTTTGCCATTTACAAGATCAAACCAATTTGGAAATAAAATATCTATATCGTTAATATGTTTTTTTGTAGCGGCAACGCTTACAGGATCGCCTTGCAGCATAAATGCCGATCGAATGAAAGAACCTTTGAATGGATTTTCAAGAACGATGTTGGAACCTGAAAGCGGTTTGTGTGTCGGCGTAGCCGCAGGGTTTGAATTTTCGGAAGGAGCAGCAGTTGCAGAAGGAGTAACCTCAGTTAGTGTTGAACTTGAAATATATTTACCTATATCAGGATTAACTTCAGAAAGAGATAAAAGTGGAGAATCAACTATCATGTTGTAAGTGAAATTGGCAATCATTATTATTGCCATGGATGCAATACATATAAACACAATTATTGTTATTTTCCATCGCCTTGATGACTTATCTTCAAATACCATTTAGTCCCCTCGGATGTGCCTTATGCACAAAATAATTATAGCACAATATTTTTGATTTCCAAATTGTTTAATTACAATGTCTATGGTAAGATAGATGCAAAAGATGCATCATATCGCAACTTGAAGAATGAAAGGGGTGATGTATGTGCGTAAAGCTTTATTTTTATTGGTAATTATTACTTTATTGCCGACAATTTTCTCAGGCTGCGGGTTGCTTAACCAGCAGTCATCAGATCAGCTAAATGCTCTCGCAGCAGTTGAGGTTAAGAATTACGAGGGGAGAGATCTTTCATCAATTTTGGACTTCCACGAAAATTCAATAAGCGGTCCACAAAAAATTGACATCAGCACTTATCTTCTGAAAATTGATGGCCTTGTCGCAAATCCTCAGGAGCTCACATATAATCAAGTACTGTCGCATAAGCCATATTCAAAAGTTGTCACACTTTATTGTGTCGAAAACTGGGCCGTAACAATTCTTTGGGAAGGTTTCCTGATGAAGGACTTGTTAGATGCTGCAAAAGTTGACGGCACTGCTAACACGGTTATTTTCCACGCAGTTGACGGATACACGACATCGATACCTCTTCAGACCATACTCGACAAGAATATGATTCTCGCATATAAAATTAACGGCGTAGTGCTGCCACCCGAAAGAGGATACCCATTTCAGCTGGTTGCTGAAGATAAGCTTGGATACAAATGGATTAAGTGGATTACGCGAATCGAATTATCTGACGATGTAAATTATAAAGGTTACTGGGAGAGCAAAGGCTATGACAACACAGCCGATGTTCAAAAATAATAATGAGGAGGTAGTGTGATGTGTTTGATTTAGAGGCAAATATTGTTTCTTTGAGTGATTACCTGCGATCGGGAGGACATCTGGAAGAGGCGGATATTGTTGAACTGGAAAACCATCTGTGTGACAAAATTGAGGATTTGGTAAAGAACGGACTTGCGCAAGATGAGGCATTTTAAATCAGTGTAAAAAGGTTGGGCAATGTTAACACGATCTTACAAGAATACTCAAAAGCTAGTTCAGAAAATCTCTGGAAGTGTTTCCTGGTGGATTCATCTGATAAAAAAGCCAAAAATCAAAATTACAGAAATATTATTTTGGTAATCGTATTTTCTTTGCTCGCCGGCACACTGATAAAAATTCCTGAACTTTTTGGTTACCATATTTTTGAGCCGAGTTCAATGCTATTCTATTATAAAAATATTGGCTTGATGATTTTGCCATTTGTTGCAGGATTCTTTATCATCAAGAACAAATTGAATTGGAAGATTATTGCAGCGATTGTCGGAATTTTTATTGCTGTTACAGCAGCGGTCGACTTCTATCCATCATATTCTCCCAACAACACTGAGTTTCTTTCGGGCATCCATCTTTTAATTCTGCTTTGGCTAGTTACCGGAGTTGCATATTCAGGTCATGAATGGCGCACCAGCAGGTACTTTGCCAAAAAAATTGAATTCATCAGGCTCAAGATTTGGCAGACTTTTTATCTTTACATTTATGCTGCATGGATGGCAGTAGTTGTATTTGTTTTTCCCGTCATTTTTGGATTTCGTTGA
>JANYKE010000183.1 GCA_025361685.1 Eubacteriales bacterium
CTGCCAAAACCTCATTACTCAAGCGGTAGTGGGGTTTTGTTTTGTCTGGGAATAAAAAAAGTTTGACCAAAGGGTTGATTTCTGCTGTTATTTGCGGTATAATCACTGTAGTTTATAAAGCAGTTGACCGAGGAGTGGGGCAAAATCCCGCTCTTTCGCATTCTAGGAGATAAACGGTGTAACAATCATTATGAAAAAGGGTACAAGATTTATGGCAAAAGGCAGTATTAAAGGCAAGGAGCTTATTGCTCAGATGGAGGCAATGGCTGCACCATTCATAGAGCAGTTTGGACTTGAGTTGGTTGAAGTTGAGTATGTGTGCGAATGTGGACAGTGGTATCTCAGGTTTTATATTGACAAGAATCAACCCGGGGGAGTGACTGTTGAAGACTGTTCAGACTTGAGTCAGGAGCTTAGCAAAAAACTTGATGAGACAGACCCGATTGAAGAGGCATACATACTTGAGGTTTCATCGCCGGGATTGGGAAGACCACTAAAGACAGAACGAGATTTTCAAAAGTACAAAAATGAAATTGTCGAGGTGCATCTTTACAAAGCAATCGACAAACAAAAAATGTTTGAAGGAAAATTGCTTGGACAACTTGAGGGTGACACAATTGCAATTGAAGATGACAACGGTAAGACAGTAGCATTTAGTAAGAAAGATGTAAGCATAGTAAAAAGGAAAATAATTTTTTAACTATCACAAATTATTACAAACAATTAATGGAGGGAAGTAAAATGAGTTCAGAATTTGTTTCTGCATTAGCTCAACTGGAGAGAGAAAAAGGAATAGCGAAAGGTGTTCTGATTGAGACAATTGAAGCGGCGCTCGTATCTGCTTACAAGAAAAACTTTGGAATCGATCATTCAAACATCACAGCCACAGTAGATTCTGAGAGTGGCGATTTTAAAGTGTTCGAGACCAAGACAATCAGAGCAGAGGTCGAAGATCCGGAATTGGAATTGGATTTGAAAGAACTACAGGAGATTAATCCTGATTTTGAAGACGGAGACGTCGTTGAAATCGAAGTTACACCGAAGCAATTCGGGCGTATCGCGGCTCAGACAGCTAAACAGGTTGTGACACAGCGAATAAGAGAAGCCGAGAGATTTAGAATTGTTGATGAGTACACCAAAAAAATCGGAAAAATCGTCACAGGTGTCATAAGAAGAGCCGAGAGAAAGACTCTTGTGCTTGACCTTGGCAAAGACGCGGTAGGATATATTGAACCAAAGGAACTTATTATGGGAGAAGATTATCTCGTTGGCAAACGCATGAAATGTATTGTGCTCAACGTCAATGATGATTCGAAGGGGCCGCGTATTATGTTGTCTCGCACACATCCTGAGTTGGTCAAAAAATTATTTGAATTCGAAGTGCCTGAAATTGCTAATGGTCTAGTTGAGATAAAAGCAGTTGCAAGAGAAGCAGGTTACAGAAGCAAGATCGCCGTAAGCTCAAAAGATATTAATGTTGATCCCGTAGGTGCATGTGTAGGACAAAAAGGTATTCGTGTTCAAGCAGTTGTCGATGAACTTAAGGGTGAGAAGATTGATATTATTCCATGGAATCCTTCACCTGAAATATTTATTTCTAATAGCTTGAGTCCTGCTGAAGCGCTACGCGTTGACATCACCGGAACTGATTCTGTTTGCGTAATAGTTCCGGATGATCAGCTATCACTTGCTATCGGCAAAGAAGGACAGAATGTTAGACTTGCGGCAAGACTTACCAATTGGAGAATTGATATTAAAGATGAGTCAACGTACAGAGACATGATGGAAGAAGAATTATTTGACACAACAGAAACTCTTCACTTTGACGAAAACGGTAATCCGATTTCAGCGCAAGAGTCAAATTTTGATTTCAGCACAGAAGTTGAAGAAGTTAATGTTGAAGAAAAAGATGATACCGAAGAGCTCAGAAAATTGTTGAGCGGTAAGGCTGACATTTTGAAGAATGACAGTGACGATGATTAATTTAAGGAAATGCGTAGGCTGCAGAGAAATGAAAGAAAAAAATATGCTTATGCGAATTGTAAATGATAAGTCGGCAGGAGTGAAAATTGATCCTACCGGAAAGGCAAACGGAAGAGGCGCATACATTTGCAAAAATATGAAATGCATTGAGGAAGCAAAAAAAACT